>NZ_JBFTQI010000119.1:0-10306 GCF_056398925.1 Pedobacter sp. 01T416_2 | reverse complement strand
GTACTAATGCTGCCCATAATGGTGGTTCGTTAAAATATGTAAGAGTAGAATATGCTGGTCGTGTAATTACTACCAACTCTAAAGAACAAAATGGTTTCTCATTCTACTCAGTAGGTAGTGGAACAGTATTAGAAAACCTGGTTTCTTACAAAGGAAATGATGATGGTTTCGAATTTTATGGTGGAACTGTAAGTGCTAAAAACTTAATTTCTTATGGTAATGCTGATGATGCTTTCGATTGGCAAGATGGCTGGAGAGGTCAAGACAATACCAACTGGTTTGCTTATCAAACTGGTGTGGCTAACTACGGCATGGAAGTAGAAGCAAAAAGTGTTAACAATGCATTTTGGCCTAAAGTAACCAATATTACTTTAAAAAGAGCTGCTGGTACCACAACTGAAGCACAAAGTGAAATTCAGTTAGATGCTTTACAATTTAAAGCACAGGGTAATGGCGATTACAGCAATATCGTAATTGATGGATATAATAGCCAAACAACTCCAACAGCACTTGTCGGTGGGGCAGTTCAAATCAAAGATTTAGTTACTTATAACGATCAGGTATTAACTGGAAAAATTAAATTAACAAACGTAAAAATAACTAATACCCCTACATTGTTCATCGCAGGTGCAACAACTTTCACAGTAAACGCAGCAAGTTTTGGTACCAACTGGACTACTTCAACTACTGCAACGGGTGCTTCTTTAACAAAAGGAAAATGGGCTACTGTTGATGGTGTAGATTTGTTAGCTAATCTATAATAGCAAACTATTCTTTAATAAGCATAAAAAAGTGGGTGTTCATCATAATGGTGAACACCCGCTTTATTTTATAATCGTATTTATACTGCCTCTTTAACCTCTTCTTTTGCTTTCTTTGCTACAGCAGGTTTAGCAGCTTTTGCCTTCGGAGTCGCAGGAGTAACTTCCTCTTCTTTGATATATGGCGTTATAGAATCATCTTGAGTGGCGAAAGTAACTTTTTTAGTTAATTGCTTTGCAAATTTTTCGATTACTTTATCGGCTTTTTTTGCTTTGCCATACTGGATAACAAGTTCGTTAAATGCAAGGGCTAATTTCGATTCTAATTCTTTGCGTAGTTTTTTGCTTGTCGAATGACTTTTCGACTTGGATTTGTTCTTTTTCATCTAAAACTTATGGGTTTTCCCAAAGATAGAGAATCGGAAAGTTAAATTAATATTATGATTATGTTAACACGTAGCTAACTGCTTAACATATAAAATATTTCTCATAACTTAGGTTAAATCACATAGGTTAGAATTTAATCGAACGAATATGAATTATCCAATATTAATCGGTGTTGCGGTTCTGGTCATTATTTTAATTGCCTACCTGATCAAAAGAAACCAAAAAGACAAAAAGGAATTTGAAGAAGAGGTAATCCAGTCTGAACTTCCGCCTGAGAAAGATGATAAAGAAAACAACTAAAAAGTACTTCCTGGTGCTATATCGCCGCCAAGATCTAGGGTATTCTGGAAACCTTCCAGGTATTGAAGTAAATGTCGTTCAGCATTTGCGTAAGAAGTAAATGTTGATGCGGGCTCATAAGCATCAGAATCGGTTTTGCTTTTGTAAAATGAACTGATTTTGAAAACGAAAACTTTGCCATCGTTAATCGGCGACATAATTCTAGCCTTTATAGCGTGACCGTTCACCTCAACAAAAAACTCCTTTAAAACGGTATAGATAATAGCAGACATAGACAAGGTTTTAGATTTAACTCAATATGAGAAATCTAAATTACCTTAAATAGCTAATGAATCAACCTGTTATTGATAAAATAACGATTTTTTAACATTAATTTAATATGAAGGGCTTATTTCTTAGGCTCATATGCATAAACTACTTCGTATTTACTGTTCTTGAAATTTGATGAAAGTTGTCCGATTTTTAGATTCTGAGCCTGGGGTGTAGGCTCGCAGTACGAATACTTTTTGCCCTTATAAGTAATCGGTTCGCCAACTGGTTTGTCAAACTGAACAGCGATAGTTAAATGTTTAGGGTATAGCAAGGCGATCATCGGCAGGTTATATATTTCCTTTACCAAGTAGAAAAATAGTGCGGCCCGGTCATCGCAATCGCTGTAGGTACTTAATAATGTTTGTTCGGGCGAGAAACGT
Organism: Pedobacter sp. 01T416_2; assembly: GCF_056398925.1. Taxonomy (NCBI): domain Bacteria; kingdom Pseudomonadati; phylum Bacteroidota; class Sphingobacteriia; order Sphingobacteriales; family Sphingobacteriaceae; genus Pedobacter; species Pedobacter sp. 01T416_2. The sequence goes on along the minus strand of NZ_JBFTQI010000119.1, from coordinate 8,166 downwards.
TTTTCCTTGCCAAAATTTTCACCGTCATCTTCATATAAAAAACCATAACGGGTAAATCTCATCAGGTAATCGACACCTTTTTTCTGATCCATGCCTTTCAGGTTTTCTTTCAAGGTGGGAATAAGAGAGCTGTAGGTTTCCCGGCTCAAAGGGATATTAAAATAACTCTCAAAATCGACTACCGGATAGTTTTTGAAAATGGTTTGTACATCTTCATTAACTTTTAACTTAAAATGATGGATTTTTTGACGATAGCTAAATTCGATATCTTTTTCCTGATAACTTTCTGGTTTAAAATCGGGCATTCGGGTAACCTTATAAGAGAAAGGATTTTTAGCTTCTGGAATTAAAATTTTAACAGGCTTATAAGCATCGGCCTGTTTAAACAGTTTGCCATAATCGTGGTAATTTAAGCACATAAACTTTTTATCGTCAATCATAAAAAACGGAATATCGCTGATATCCTCTTCATTTCTTACATAAAAGATAACCTGATCATTGCCTACAGCTAATCTTGCATCGTAGCCGCATTTACTCAGTAAAAACCATTTGTATAAAGTATAGCTAAAATAATTATCTGCTTTTGGACTAATCTGTTCGGCTGTTTTTCGGATCAGTTGATAATAAATCCAATCGTTTAAATTATATTTTTTCTGGTATTTTTCTAAAGACGAGATAAGAGGTGCGTATTGGCCAGAAGAGATGCGGCTGTAAAAGTTTGAAACGGCTGATGTAGTTGCTGTTTTTGGTATTGGAAAAACGACTGAAGAATCTACACTAAAGTTGAAAGTTCCATCATAAAAATCAAAAGAATAATTCTGTCCCTTCGAGATGATGGCATTCATCATCAGGCAAACGAACAAAATGGTCCTCAAAATATATATGTAACTCCCTCTTTTCAAACCGCTCCATATTTGGTTACATTAAATTTACTTATTATTAACACAAAAGCAACAATTTCTTTATGTCAACAATAAGGTTGGTGCTTAACGGGAAATTAACATTGTATTTTCATGATTCCGGATCAGCTTACTTTTTTAGGGCATAAAGCCCTTTTCTTAAATGTTTTAAAAGCGAGGTATTACAATCTTTACAGTCTATTTCTTTCAAATGAATGGGTTTGCCGATACTGATTTTTAACTGGTGACCATTTTTGTTGAATAACTCTGAAATAAGCTTTGCTGTTTGTAACGAAGGGTGTATAAATTTCAGCAGGCTAAAAAAGATGCCATTATTACCATGAAAATATACCGGTAGTATGGGTACATTGGCTTTTGAGATGATTTTCCCAACCACGGGATGCCATTCACGGTCGGTAATCTGATTTTTTCTGAATTTATAAGAAGAAACTTCGCCTGCCGGAAAAATAGCAACAGGACTACCATCTTTTAAAACTTTTAAAGTTGTTTTTAATCCGCTAATACTTGATGAATCCTGAACTTTTTCGAACGGATTTACCGCGATAATACATTTCTCCAGATTTGGGATTTTTTTTAACAGAAAATTCCCCATAAACATCGTATCAGGTCGGTAATTGGCAAGAGTACTTAATAATGCCAATGATTCTATAGCACCGTAGGGGTGGTTTGCAATCGCAATAAATGCACCTTCTTTAGGAATGTTGGCTAAATCCTCATCAGTGATCTGAATGGTAACGCCCAGAACATCCAGAATATGATTGGCAAATTTTTCTCCTTCTAAGGTATTCGCATCTCTAATAATTCCATTGAAGTCGTTAATCTTCAAGAACCTCATTAAAAAGGAAGCAAGGCCAGGGATTGGAATGTTACAAATGCCTGTTGCCTTTGAAAAATTCTCTTTAGAAATGACTGTCATAATTATAGTTCAAAATCGATTCCATTAGGGAAGCAACTTGATAAATGATTTTTTATTTGAGCTAAATATAAGGGCGGGAAACATTCGGTTCTCACGAAGAAGAATGTTTATCATAGCTCATACAGAGTACCTAAAGATAATGGAATAATATGAACAACAGCGTATTAATCGATTAAGAAATTGTAAGGAAGAAAATTCTATAAATAATATTTCATTAACACCAATTTAACAGGGTAAACCTACTTTTGTGGCATAAATATTTGGTTAGTATTTATAAAGTTTAGGTTAGTTGATAATAAAAAACCCAGATGGATGTCTGGGTTTTTTTATGGAATTCGTTTATAGATTCTTGCCGAGCTTTTCGAGCATTTCTGGTGGAATATTATGCGTATCAACCACTAAGAAGCCGTCTAAACAATCGGAAAATTTAGGATCGATATTAAATGAGATAATCTTCGCATTCAGGTTCATATACTGCCTCAACAATACCGGAATCTTAATATGCGAGTTTTCGATATCGCCGATAATGCTATCCAGATCTTTAAAAGACTCGCTGCTATCAACCAATGTATCTGTAGAAATTGGTAAAAGATCAGCTTTAAACTTGTTTCTTGGCTTCACATATTTTGCCATCTCATAATCGAAATGGTTTTTTGTAATGTAATCTACAATTAAGGCCTTGCTAAATTTAGAGAAGTTGTTGCTGATACTTACCGGTCCAAACATGTAGCGATACTGTGGGTTATCGATCAGGTATTTTAAAATTCCTTTCCAAAGCAAAAATAATGGAAGTGGTTTGCCCTGGTATTCTTTTCTGATCCACGATCTGCCCAGCTCGATTCCCTGTCTCAACATTGGGTAGAATTGATCTTTCATTTTAAACAGTTCTGATAGGTAGAATCCACGGCGGCCCATGCTTTCTAAAATCTCATCACCTTTACCAATCCGGTAAGCACCTACAATATTTTCTAAATCCTTATCCCAAATAAATAAGTGGTTATAGTAGATGTCGTAATTGTCGAGATCGATTTTTTTGTTGGTTCCTTCACCAACCTCTCGGAAAGTAATTTCGCGCAAACGGCCAATTTCTCTTAAAATATTGGGGATTTTTAAAGTCGGAACAATGTATACTTCGTAATTTTTTTCCGTCCAAACTTTAAAATCTTCTAAAAGTATCACCTCATTTTTAATTAAAAGCCTCGAAGTTTCTTCAATTACCTCAACAGGTTTCTTTTTAATTTTGAACAAGTTTAGTGGATTAAAGAGTTTTTTCTCTGTATCTAAGCCAATACCAAGTGCATATGTACGGGCCCTTAAAAAGTCCATCAGTTTATTGCTGCTGTTCATGTGCGAAATTTCAGATACGGCTATTGGTTTGCCAATCCGTACCTTAATGGTGCGCCCATGTTTATTTAAAAACTCCGAAGGTAACTTTGCAGTACGCAGGGTAGGGTGGATGAAGCTTAAAATATTAAAGAAAACCCCGTTATTACCGTGAAAATAAATAGGTACAACGGGTACTTTTGCTTTAGCAATCAGTTTTCCAACAACAGGATGCCACATCCTGTCGGTTACCTGTTGGGCATCCAACTTAAAGGTAGAAACCTCTCCTGCAGGGAAAATCCCGATCGGAACCCCGTTTCTAAGCAGATCAAAAGTAGTTTTTAAACCACTGATGCTCGATGTATGTTGAACGTTTTCGAAAGGGTTAACAGCAACAAAAAACTCATCAAGGTTCGGTATTTTTTTCAGAATAAAGTTTACCATCACCTTGGCATCTGGCCTAACCGTACATAAAAGTTTAACCAAAGCCAAACCTTCTACACCTCCATAAGGATGGTTTGCAATGGCAATAAATGGTCCTGTTTTCGGAATGCAATTTAAATCATCATCGTCAAATTCGATAGAAACGCCAATGGTTTCCAGTATCTTATCTACAAACTCTAAACCTTTAAAGTGTTGATTTTGAGCGAATACATCATTAATGTCGTTCAGTTTCATGATCTCCATCATCAAACCCGCTAAACCTGGTACACCTAGCTTATCTATCTTTGTTGCTTTCGCAAACTCAGATGTAGTTATGATCTTCATATAAAATTCTTATGGCGTTGATAGGCAAAACCTGTTCTGTTTTGCAATTCCAAAAATAAGATTTATATTTATAATACACATGTCATATCGCATCAATGAGAATTTGGCTCAACAAAAATTTTGGTGTTAGCAAAAGTGAATTTAATGGATTGCTATTTCTAGTCTTTATTATTATTGTAATTAAGGCAACACCTATTATATATGGCTATTATCGGCCCCTTTCAAATGATGGTTCAAATCTTTTAGCACAAATTCAGAAGATAACCATAACAGATCAGGTATATGCCCATACCATTCGTGATCGGATTGAAAATTCGAATCCCAAAAAAACGGTTAAACTTTTCAAATTCAATCCCAATACTTTAGATGCACAGGGTTGGCAAACTCTAGGTTTATCAGCAAAACAGGCACAATCGGTTATGAATTATACCGCTAAGGGCGGTAAGTTTTACAAAGCCGAAGATCTTCAGAAAATGTATACCATTTCGCCAGAAATGTATAAAAAGATATTGCCCTATGTTAACATACCCGATCAGCCCATCAATACCTCAAGAAAATATGCACCTTTCGATAAAAAAGAATACGCTAAAAAAACTTTAGTAATCGTCGATATTAATAAGGCCGATTCTGCACAACTGGATAAGATAAAAGGCATTGGCGGAACTTTTGCGCTTAGAATTATTAAATACCGTGAACGTTTAGGTGGTTTTTACAAGAAAGAGCAGCTTCTCGAAGTTTATGGATTAGATTCTAATAAGTATGCCGAAATTAAAGATCAGATTGAAATCAGTAATGCCCCATTAAAAACAATAAATATAAATACAGCAACGTTTGATGATTTAAAGCGCAATCCATACCTCTCTTACAAGCAGATCAATGCCATTATTCAATACCGTAAGCAGCATGGCAATTATGCTAACTCATCCGATTTAAAAAAGATCATCATTTTAAACCAAGAGGTTATTGATAAGATTACGCCTTATATTTCTTTTTAGCACCTTGAATTTAAAGGTTAAGTTTTAAATATTATTTGAAAAGCAACCCCCAAATCATAGTGCTGGCCGCGCCACCTAAACCTGATCGGAACGAACACGTAGTGCAACGGAGTAAAGTGGAGAGCAGGGCTGAATAACGCCAAACGCTTCTGTACCTGATTTCCAAAAAAAGACAACCAAATTAAAAATTATGTATTTCCTGTTCTGAGCTAGTATAGGAGTTAATTGTCTGCAAAGTTTAAGAGAATCCATTTTCAACAAATGTTTTGCGAAAAACTGAATGTATTCATCTACTATCATTCCTTCAATTTTATCTATATTCATCAAAAACACCATATAATTAGTTTATTTGGCTATAGTTGTAAGAAAAATAGAAAAAAACTTTCTCCGTTAATTTCAAGGTTTAAAATTAACCGATAAACTAATTGAACCGAATACCATTTCATTCTGTAATTGCACAAATATTTAATGGTAATTAACTATCAAATAATTGTTTATAATTGCCTCAACTAACTTTAAAATATAAATTTAATGAGCGTAAGCTTCGATTTTTCAGAAACAGAAACTCAGCAGAGTGTAAAGGCCATGGTCCGCGATTTTGCAGAGAAAAACATTCGTCCACATATAATGGAATGGGATGAGGCACAGCATTTTCCTGTCGAATTGTTTAAACAGCTCGGCGAATTAGGTTTAATGGGTGTTTTGGTTCCCGAAGAATATGGAGGCTCTGGATTGGGCTATCAGGAATATGTTGATGTAATTGTAGAAGTGGCCCGGGTTTGTGGTTCAATCGGCTTATCATTGGCTGCACACAATTCTTTATGTACCGGGCATATTCTGGCCTTTGCCAATGCAGAACAGAAGCAGAGGTGGTTACCAAAACTGGCTACGGCCGAATGGATTGGTGCCTGGGGTTTAACAGAAGCAAACACAGGTTCGGATGCGTTGAGAATGATGACCACCGCTGTTGAAGATGGCGATGACTATATAATAAATGGTGCAAAAAACTGGATTACCCATGGCAAAAGCGGCGATATCGCTGTGGTAATGGTAAGAACCGGGGAGCAGGGAAGTTCGAAAGGGATTTCGGCCATTGTGGTAGAGCGAGGTACACCAGGTTTTACAGCAGGCAAAAAAGAAAATAAATTAGGCATGCGTGCATCAGAAACCACAGAAATGATTTTTGATAACTGCCGTGTGCCAAAAGCTAATTTATTGGGTAATGTTGGCGAAGGTTTTAAACAGGCGATGAAAGTGTTAGATGGCGGAAGAATTTCTATTGCGGCATTGGCTTTAGGTATTGCAAAAGGTGCTTTTGATGCTGCGGTAGCGTATTCAAAACAACGCCAGCAGTTTGGTCAGCCAATCTCCAGCTTTCAGGCCATTAGTTTTAAACTGGCTGATATGGCTACCGAAATTGAAGCAGCCGAATTATTGATCCGCCAGGCGGCAGATTTAAAGAACAGGCATTTGCCCATGACAAAAGAATCGGCCATGGCAAAATACTTTGCCTCAGAGGTTTCGGTAAGGGTAGCAACAGAAGCTGTTCAGATATTTGGCGGTTATGGTTATACCAAAGATTTTCCGGTAGAAAAATTTTATCGCGACAGTAAATTATGTACAATAGGCGAAGGAACGTCTGAAATACAAAAAATTGTAATCGCAAGAGAGGTGTTAGCTTAAAGCTAAAAGACTAAAGCTGGAACTTAGTTAACGAAAAACCAAATATATTATGAGCATTCGGACGGTTTAACCACCTCCGGATTTTTTTGTTTTAAAATTTTCAAAACCAACTTTCAATTGCCGGTGTTTTTACTAAGATTAAAAGACTAAAAAGTAATAACCAATGGGCAATTACCAATGAACTATTGACCATTGAACTAATGAATTAAAAATATGGCAAAGTATTCAGAAAAAGCTGGTGAGAAAGTAGAAAAAACCATGCACGAAATGAAAGAAGGTAAGCTTAAAAGCGGATCAGGTAAAAAAGTGACTTCTAAAAAGCAGGCAATTGCTATCGGATTATCGGAAGCCAGGAAAGAAGGAGCGAAGGTACCTAGGAAAAAAGATTAAAGACCAAAGCTGAAAGAACAAAGCAAATATAGATACTCTAAGCTACCTGCACAGCGCTTTAAGCTTTGGTCTTTGGACTTTCAGCTTATTGCGGTATATCTTTAGTAGTTAAAATGCTGTCTACTACATAAACGCTAAATCCGCGCCAAGGCAGGGTATTTTTATATTCCTTATAGTGGAGTTCGTAAAATTTGCCACTATTGGCCATCATTTTATCTGCAATTTCTTTACTTGCAATAGAAAACTCAAACTCATTATTTTGTAATGTTCCCGCTTGTCTGGATTTTACCCCACTCTGGATCAATTTCCCTTCGTAGGTTTTAAACAGATAACCTTTCTTTACTACATAATTTAATTCGCCGGCTTTAACGCCTTCGCCAAAAACAAAGAAATACCGGTAATAGCAAATTGCTACTAGTAAAATAACAACTATAACCGCGATAATTGAGCCTACTTTTTTGCCTGTTGTCATATCATATAATGTATATATAAATGTAGGTAAACAACAGTTTAGTTTAACCAACGATTTAAATAAATTTTCTTTTTATAAAACCTTTCTCATTTTCAATATTTTGCTTACATTTGCAGCCCCGATAGCACGGGAAATTTTAAAAACCACGAGAGGAGGTATTTCAGCGTTATGATCATTATCAACATTAAAGACGGCGAATCATTAGATAAAGCCCTTAAACGTTTCAAGAAAAAGTTTGAAAAAACTGGTGTATTGAGAGAACTGCGTAGTCGCCAAGCATACGAGAAAAAATCCGTTGCTCGCCGTACTGAAATTAAACATGCTGTTTACATTCAGAATATGAATCAAGATACAACTGCATAGTTGTTTAAGATATAAATACGTTAAAGTCCTTCTGATGTAAAATCGGGAGGACTTTTTTGTTTTAAAAAGAAATCAAAAACTTTACAATAAACAATTAATTAATGATTTCTTTATATCAAAACTATTTGTAACTTCATATCAATGCCCCTCAAAAAGATATTGAATGTTGCTAAAAAGTTTTATAACCTATTTAACTCACGAGAAGCGCTATTCTCAGCACACCATTACCTCTTATCAAACAGATTTAGATCAGTTTGAAGAGTATGTCAATATTACGTTCGAGCTAAATTTTTTAGAAGTTAAGCATATTCACCTACGGAGCTATATGGTAGATCT
>NZ_JBFTQI010000118.1:0-10332 GCF_056398925.1 Pedobacter sp. 01T416_2 | reverse complement strand
AATTATTACCGAGCTAACCAATGGCGTTTGTCATTTTACCCAAGAAAACATGTGGTATGATGCTAAAAATGTATTAAGAGAATCGTTGGTTAACTTATACACACTTGAAGAACTGCCTAACCACATTAACAAGAATGCGGTAGCTGTTGCCAGTTAAAAATATTTTTAAAGTCAATATTAATCCCAGTTAAACAATAACGGTGATTGATATTGACTTTTATTTTTCTTCATATATAAATTTAATCAAGACTAAAAAATCAGATTAAATGGAATATATTCGAACAGATTAATTGCTCGATAAATGAATACATTTGAAGAAACCGGTGGCGTTAGAATAGGGGGCTTTAAGGCAACCTGGCCTTTTGCCACTTTAAATTAAGCGAATTTAAACTCGAACTTAATGCATCCATCAGGGGTAATTTTGTTTTTAAACGCTCAGATATTATCGCCATTACCCCCCACACTTCTATATTAGGTAGTTCAATCAGGATTACCCATCGTGTTGAAAAATACAATAAAGACATCTTCTTTACCTTTTTGGGAAATGCAGAGGAGCGGATGGCAGAGATCATACAAACTGGTTTTCTTAATTATACCGAGCCTATCCCAAATTACATTGAGCAGGAGATCAGCCAGCTTCAGGCTCAAACTGGTTTCCCGATTAAAATTCCAGTTGCCGTAGGTATCGTGGTGATCTGGAACTTACTTTTCCTATCAGATTTTTTCAACATATTCTATACCAGAAAAGAGACAGAAATATTTGGAATTGGTGTTGGCTTAGCGCTTGCTTTCGTATTTTTAATCTGCGTATCATTGCTCACTTCAGACATAGCCAGACAACTGATATTAAAGAATGGTGGTAGTACCGCTGGCCTTAAACCTTTTTTATTTTTCACAGCCTTTATTACATTTATACTATTTATAGCTGGTTTCCTTCCACAATACCTTTCAAACCACTAAACATTTAACAGAAAAAGTTGTTAGTTAAGCTAACAAAAGAGAAGAAGAAGAACCTACCGAAATGAGAGAATCTTTTTTTAGTTTTATGGCGCAATAAATGCCAATTTACCAATATAAACATATCCCAAAATTCTATTTATAGCAAAAGCATGAATGTAGAAGAAGTTTTTAAGAACAACGAAAAATGGATCGCCGAAAAACTGGCCATCAACCCTGATTATTTTACTGAATTATCGAAAGGCCAAAGCCCTGAGTTTTTGTACATCGGCTGTTCAGATAGTCGCGTTACTGCAGAAGATTTAATGGGTATACAACCAGGGCAGGCTTTTGTTCACCGGAATGTAGCCAACCTGGTAAACAACGTGGATCTGAGCGTGATGACGGTTTTAAATTACGCCGTGCGCCATTTAAAAGTTAACCATATTGTGGTTTGCGGCCATTACAATTGTGGAGGCGTTAAAGCAGCCATGCAGCCTGCAGATTTGGGCATATTAAACCCCTGGTTAAGAAACATCCGCGATGTATACCGCATCCATAAAGACGAACTGAATGCCATTGAAGATGAAAGTCTTCGTTATAACAGATTGGTAGAGCTTAATGTTCAGGAGCAATGTGTAAACCTGTTAAAAACAGCAGCAGTTCAGGAAGCTATTTCTAATCGCGGATTAACCGTTCACGGTTGGGTATTTGATATCCACACTGGCCGGTTAATTGACCTGAAGATCGATTTCGAAAAGATTTTGAAAGATATTAAGGAGATTTATAACCTGTATTAACAGCCAGGCGCTTGGCGCTGAGCGTTTAGAGCCCAAAGTGAATAAAAAAACCAGTAGGTTTTAAAAAGTTTGGCGTTAAGCGTTTGGAGTCTAAGGCGCATAAAAACTAGCAGGTTATTTAAAATAAAGAAGTCAAGTTTTGAAAACTTGACTTCTTAGGTATAACCCTCACAGGTTTTATCGTCTTAAATCATTGACTCAGGACTATGGACTCCAGACTAAGGACTAACCTATCGTCCCATCCAACCGCCATCAACGGTTAAAATTGTTCCGTGAACATAATCACTGGCTGGTGATGCCAAAAACAATGTAGGTCCTTTAAAATCTTCTGGTGTTCCCCATCTTCCGGCCGGGATACGCGATAAAATAGAAGTGCTTCTATCCTGATCTTCACGTAAAGCTGAAGTATTATCGGTTGCAATATAACCAGGTGCAATGGCATTGACGTTTACGCCTTTTGATGCCCACTCGTTTGCAAAAGCTTTAGTTAAAGACGCAATTGCACCTTTACTTGCTGCATAACCGGGAACAGTAATTCCACCCTGGAACGACAGTAAGGATGCCGTAAAAATTACTTTTCCGCTACCTCTGGCAATCATTTCCCTCCCGATTTCGCGGGTTAAAATAAAGGGTGCAGTTTGGTTTACCGCAATTACTTCGTCCCAATATTCATCCGAATGCTCAGCAATTGGCTGACGTAAAATCGTTCCGGCATTATTGACCAAAATGTCGATAACGGGATGATCGGCCTTTACCTGCGCAGCAAAAACCAGGGTATTTTCGCGTTTACCAAAATCGCACTGGTAAGCATAAAACTTTCTACCCAGTGCTAAAATTTCTTTTTCTATAGTGCTACCTTGTAATTCAAGACTTGCAGAAACACCAATAATATCGGCACCTGCTTCGGCCAAAGCTAAAGCCATTGCTTTTCCTATCCCTCTTTTACAACCGGTAACTAATGCAGTTTTACCTGCTAAATTAAATATGTTAGACATGTTCTTTATTCTATGATGCATTTAAGACCGCTCCATTCCACTACCGATGAAAAATCAGTAATGTAGTTGCGATGACGATGTAATTTATTTCAATTCGGTGATGGCACAGTGATCCATATCGCCATAATCTAAGTTTTCGCCAGCCATACCCCAAATAAAGGTATAGTTGCTTGTACCCGCACCTGAGTGGATAGACCAGTTTGGCGAGATTACCGCCTGATCACTTTGCATCCAGATGTGTCGGGTTTCTTGTGGCTGGCCCATCAAATGGCAAACACTCTGCCCTTTTGGAACTTCGAAATAGAAATAAGCTTCCATCCTCCTATCGTGTGTATGTGCCGGCATGGTATTCCAAACACTGCCCGATTTTAACTCGGTCATRCCCATCTGCAACTGGCAAGTTGGCAAAAGACTGTTCACTAACAACTTATTTATTATTCTATGGTTTGCGGTTTCAGGCGTGCCCAATTCTACAATCTCTGCTTCCGCTTTGCTTACTTTTTTGTTAGGATAAGTGTGGTGGGCAGGAGCAGAATTGATGTATAATTTAGCCGCCTCACCTGGTGTAGCAGATTCAAAAAACACTTCTTTTGTGCCCTTACCAATGTATAAAGCCTCTTTATAATCCAATTCGTATTTTTCGCCGTCAGCAGTAACGATTGCTTTTCCACCAACATTGATAATCCCCAGTTCCCTACGCTCTAAAAAGTAGGTCGCTTTTAAATCATCAGGGTTTGGGAGTGCTATTTTCTGATCAACAGGCATTGCACCCCCAACAATATATCTGTCAAAATGAGATAAGGTTAGGTTTACCTGGTTGGCCTCAAATACGTTTTCGATCAGGAAATTATCCCGCAAAGCTGCGGTATCCATTTGTTTAACTTCTTTAGGGCTTTGCGCGTAACGGCTTTCGAATTTGTTCATTGGTTAAAAATTGAGTTTTGCGATGGGACCTGAACCGATATCAGATCCTATCCGCAAATATATTTATACGATACTTATTATTTGTATTAATACTCAACTTTATAATCCTTTTTTATGGTTTCTCCGCTCCAGGCTTTTAAACTGGTCCATGGTGCGGGTGCATCTGTCCAAAATTTATTATCGGCAGGTAAACCCAAGGTTAAAAAGCCTAAGGTGGCCATGTATAAACTTCCGGTAGAAGTATAGGTATCAGCCACTTCTGGTTGATGACCGTTAAAGCCAAGCACCAACCATCCTTTATCATCAAAATTCTGGTTTCCATCGTATAGTTTATGCATTACCGCGGTTAAGCCGCCACGAACTTGCGATGGTTTTACATATTCTGGCAGTTTTTCCATTAGCGCTGTTTGCGCCAGGGCCTGAAAGGCTGCTGTACGGTAAGTAATCGAACGGCCATAGGCAGGATAAGTACCTTCTGGTGAAATAATTCTTTCCAGATATTCAGCATAACGTACCATTCTTTTCAAGGCGATATCATAGTCGGCCTGAGATGCTCTTTTCTTATCGACCAATACCTTTAAAAGATCAACCAGCATGGGATGGATCACATAAGAATTGTAATAATCCATACTAAATTTTTCGCCATCACTGTACCAGCTATCGCCTACATACCATTCCTTCATTTTATTAATCGAGAATTGAACACGGGYAGGATCGTACTGCTCGTCAATGCTCAATAAAAACCCCTCAGTTAAGCCCGAAAACAATAACCAGTTATTGTAGGCACCACTTCTGGTGCGTAGCGATTTAAATTCTTCTATAAATCTTTTTTTGGTGATTTCATCAAGCGGCTCCCAGAGTGCTTTTGGTGCTCGAAGAAAGGCATGTGCTACATAAGCGGCATCAACAATAGGCTGATTTTCGGAGCGGTAACTGATATAATCAGGACTTGCAGGATTTACTGAATTGGCCAGCGCTTTTAAAAGCTCGGTGCGCATGGTTTTTCTGAGTTTACCTTCTGCAGAGTTGTCATCCGGCAAAGCCAACCATGGCGCAACTCCTGCAATGGTGCGTCCTAATGCTTCGAGATACGTAACTTTGGCTACGTTTAAGCCATAGCCAGGGGCTTTTTCTAATGGCATGTTCTTTTTTAAAGTTTCATTGGCCAGGTTATGGATCACTGGGTAGGCAATGCGGTTTAAGGTTTTAACCCAAAAAGCACGGTCTTCGGCACCTGTTGTGGGTTTCTTTTGTGCGTTTGCCAACTGAGAAAAAATCAGCAGGGCAGAAAAAATCAGTTTATATTTCATTTTCATTATATATGTGAGTGTGATGGCTCACTCTGGTTATTTTTAATTATTTGGAGAGCAGGCTTCTGTGCTACGATTCAGGTTTCTTCCCGCTTTACGTTTTATCCTGATGAAGGATCAGGATGTCCACTCCAATCGGGTCTAAGTGGCAAAGCAGGCATTACTATTATTGGCAGTCCTTGYACAAGCCCCTGTTCATAAACCCGGTAGTAGCGWGCATCCCGATTATTCTCTATCGGGATGCTCGCTACTACCGGGGCTGTTGCCTCAGAAGCACTAAGAACTTTCATTTCCAAATAAAAAACTAAGATTTAATGTAAGTTTTGGCTAATCTAAACAGCATTTAAATCTCATGTTTAATATTTTCTATAAATACCATTTTTTATACCTGGCCAATGCTTCCAAATAATAATAATCGGCATAAATTAAAGGTACATCTATTTCGCTGTTTAATGGGTAAGCGCCTGTGCTGTGCATCAACAAAAAACCACCGTTTTCACCTAATTTAGCATGATAAGTGCTGCTCGAAAGCGAATAGATCATGGTTTCGGCCGCAGATTTGAATTCAGTTTTTTCGCTCCCTGAAGTGTACTGACCAAGCTCTAACAATGCCGAAGCCATCAGTGCGCCTGCAGAAGCATCGCGTTTGGCAAATGGAATCCCCTGCGCATCGAAATCCCAGAAAGGAATTTTATCGGCAGGTAAATTTGGATGGTTCAATATAAAGTGTGCAATGCCTTTGGCCTGTTTTAAATAGACCGGATCTTTGGTAAATCGGTACATCATCGTATAGCCATACAAAGCCCAACCCTGTCCACGCGACCATGCCGAACAGTTTGCGGCACCCTGCCATGTTGCTTTCCTGATTACTGCTCCGGTTTCGGGATTATAATCGACCACGTGAAAAGAACTGAAATCTGGGCGGAAATGATTTTTTAAAGCGGTATTGGCATGGATAACCGAAATTTCTTTATACTTTTTATCACCACCATTATCGCTTACCCAGTTCATCATTTCCAGGTTCATCATGTTATCGATAATTACAGGGCATTCCCAAATTTTGCTTTTATTCCACGATTGGATAGATTTTACAACAGGGCGGTAACGCGTAGCCAAAGATTCTGCCGAACGCTGAATCACAGCCTTATATTCGGCTTTGCCGGTTAAACGGTACGCATTGCCAAAACTGCAGTACATCATAAAGCCCAAATCGTGGTTTCCGGTATAAGTTTGGTTCGGCGCTATTACTTTTAAGGCGGCCTCTGCTTCCCGTTTAATGTTCTGATCTTTAGTTTGTTCATATATGTACCACAAACTGCCAGAATAAAACCCACTGCACCACCACTTAATATCGTAGTTGATAGATTTACCTTTATCGAAACTTTGAGGTGTTTTACCTTCGGGTATATTTTTAGCAAGTACTTTATATTGGTCAGCGGCGAACTTAAATTCATCGTTAATTAGCTGGGCCATTGGCTTCTTGGTGGTTTGGGCAAATGAACTACCCCCCGTAAGCAGGAGTAATGCGGCAATTAAATTGATTTTTTTCATCTGTATATTTGTGTTTTAAAGGTAATGAAGCTCTCCTAGCAGYGGAAATATCATATCCTGTTTATTATTTTTTGTATTGCTGAGGATATGATGGTTTCATCTTTTATAATTTGTTTTATTCTTTTATTTTAAACCTTGCTGTAGCACCTGCAAAAGCACCATTTGGCAGATTACAAGTTATACGTTTTGATTTCGATAATCCTGGCAACTTTAACAACACGCTTATAGTTGCATTTTCCTGTGCTGGATCTGCGATATATAACGTAGGGTTTTTACCGTTTAAATCTTTAATGTAAACCGTACACGGCTGGTCTACCTGAAGGGAAAGGCCATTGTCAGCCAGTGTTCCCGCTTTATAAAAAACGGCCTGCAACATGTCCAGTCTGGTATGTTTTACAGCCTGCAGTTCATTGATATTTTTTAATACCTGTATCATCGACCGGTTGTATTTTTTTAAACCCGCAGCGTCAATTCCTGGCACAACAATATACTGATAGCTGGCGTTCTGAGGATTTTTGCCATGATTTAACCAGATTTTAAATACATTATGTTTGAGTTCGGTTTTACCTTGAAAATGATTGATGCGGTACCAGTTTCCGGTTTGCGCTTTACTGCTGATTTCTAAATTCCCACCCTGAGGAAAAATATACCCAATACTGTCATGAACTGCCCAGCGCTCGCTTTTAGCATTGGCCTGCACTCCATTGGAAGAAAATACGTCGCCTCTTAACCAGGCCTGGTTGATTGTTGTGGTAATATTTTCTTTCGAATCGCTCCTAATCCCAGCACCTAAACAAACCACTTCCTGATCGAAAAAGAACCATGCTTTTTTTGCCTGAACACTATCATAGTCTAAATCGTAACATGAAACGCCATAAATACCATCACTAACTCCACCCACAAATTTGGTGGTACCTGGAATTCCCCATTCCTTTAATATTGTTGCGCCATTATCATCAGGGTAATCTCTGCTGGTGGTTCCAGGGATTTTATCCCATTCCCAAACGGGCATCAGGTTGGCGTATTCAGATCCACTGCGCTGAATATTGGTTGCCCCATCGGGGAGAAATTTCCCCAATATGTTTTCATTGTTACCGCGTTCTGTCCGTAAAGTTCTCGTTGATGCCGTTTGCACACTAAAGGTATAAGCGGGGCGAAGGTGCAGGGTGTAACCACTTTTCCAGTATTGGTTATGTGAAGYAGTTATCCCATAATCAACAGTTTTTTTGCCTGATGTTCTTAATGTTGAAGCGTCCCAGTAAGCCGCATTTTCGGGATCAAATAGTTTAATTTTTCCTATCATTCCTCCCATCCCACTATTTAACGAATCTTTACGGCTAATGCCGCGACCGCGTACATTAAAATCGTAAAACGAGCCTCTCACCGTTTTCAGAAAAGTATTTTTAAGATAATTGACCAAAATAGCCAACTGATCTTTCGGCAAAGCATATTCTGTTTCCCTTAAATAGAAAGCCGCATTAACCGAATTTCCGGCAAACACCCTTCCATAACTGGCAATGGCCTGCTGTTTTCCATGCTGATAATAACTCCCATCAGCCTGAACGCCTTCCCTGCCATCAGTTATGGCAATCGGTTCGAACAGGTATTTTGCAGCAGAGTCGAGGGTTGCCTTATTCTGTGTTAAACAGGCCCGATATAAATAATGTAATGCTTCATCAGAGGTGTTGGCACCGTCGCCAGTCTTTAATTTTCTGATCATCCTTTTGATCAACGCATTTTCCAGCGTTGCAGGAAGCCCGGTTTTGGCATTGCGCATCAAAATCAAGG
This sequence comes from Pedobacter sp. 01T416_2, assembly GCF_056398925.1. Classification (NCBI taxonomy): domain Bacteria; kingdom Pseudomonadati; phylum Bacteroidota; class Sphingobacteriia; order Sphingobacteriales; family Sphingobacteriaceae; genus Pedobacter; species Pedobacter sp. 01T416_2. Next base: position 2,028 of record NZ_JBFTQI010000118.1, on the reverse strand, counting down.
TTTGCCCGATAGCCTGAGGATAAAAAATATCATTGTACCACCAATTCTTGTTCTTCGGGTTTTTATCCAGCCAGTTCTGTAAAGATTTAACAATAGCAGCGTGTAGTTCGCTATCGTTATAAAGTTTATTCGATGGGCGGATATAAGCGGTCGCCATATCTTTGATCCGTTTTAAAGGATCGTACTGCACATCGGCATAATTGATATCTGCCCAGCTTCCATCTGCATTTAGATTTTTAAGATGATTGCCCACCTCTTCGGCCAATGGTTTATCTTTAACAAAAGTCTGCAAATCGTTATTAATACGTTGCAGAATGATATCAAAAGGTTTTTTTTGGGCATTTGCCGATATACCCATCAGCATTAGGCCTCCAACCAGGAATCCAAACCTAATCTTTCGGTGAGCCTTTATTTTGTTGTTCGTTTTTTCACTTATGGCAAACATGTTTATTTTTTTATTTAAGCAAACCGGTTTAGGTATTCGCAATAAAGAATTGGCAAAAGGCAATTCAATTTCATTTTTCGCTTCATTTCATTTAAAAAAGCCACCAAGCTAGGCAAGGCGGCCCCAAATTAACGATACTAACCATTTTTTTATCAGATCGAACTGATTTTTCTTTATTTTCCTATCAGCCTGGATTATGGATCAATGCGCTATTTTGCATTGAACAAAGTAAGGGCTTATAGAAATTCAGCAGTTAAAAGAGCCTGTATCATAAGTTGTATTCAATTCGAACTTGTCACGTTGTCCAAAGGACTCCTACGGAGAACTTGTCGAAACGCTTTATGGGGCATTAACAGGTCTTTCGACAGGCTATCATTGACAGAATCCAGTAGAAAGTCGTCATCTCGACCGAAGCACTGCGGAGTGGAGAGATCTTTGAATTGTGTGTTATTGAAATCAAATTTAAAGATTTCTCCTCTTAAGGAGTTCCTTTGGAACACTACGGTCGAAATGACGATACTTCTAAGGGACTCAACTCTTTAAAATTCCCCTGTCATTAATATTGATTTTTATACAATAAATTACCATTAAGGATAACAATTCTATATTTATGATACAGCCTCTAAAACTAATCCTTTCAAATATCTAATTTATCCAACCTGCATTTTGAGTCAGGTTGGGATTTCGCTCTATCTCTACCGCCGGGATTGCCCAGTTGTAAAGATAATCACCCTTAAATGAGTAAGCATATACAATCTTGCCCCAAGCCTGTTTTACGCCGTTACCGGCATAAAAAACTTTGTCTTTCCAGCTTTTCCATCTCATTTCATCAAAGAAGTTAATACCCTCATTAGGAAACTCTACTCTTCTTTCGTTACGGATTCTTTCTCTTAAATCAGTTTGACTGGATACAAATGTTGGCAGCGCGGCATTTGTATTTTGAAGTAAAGCTACACCAGCACGGGTTCTTACTTCATTTACTTTAGCAATGGCTTCAGCAGTTAAACCTTGTTCATTTAGCGCCTCAGCCCACATCAACAGTACATCAGCATATCTGATTAATACAAAATCAGTTGGTCCGTAATCTCTTCCTGGTGTTTCAGCAGATCCTTCGTAAACGTATTTTCTATATAAATAATAGAACAAACTTTGCGTATCGGTACGTAAATCACCATTTGTTGCGGCTTCGGAACGATAAGGCCATCTTGAAGTTACTGTAGCATTTGCACCACTAAAAACGCCTAAATAAGTAGAATATGGGGTAATTACATTGGCAGCTAATCTCGGATCGCGGTTAGCATAAGCCTGAATAATTCTTGCTTCATTACCAGTTGGCAAATATAAGCTCATTTTTGCACCTCTTGTTGTTGCTGCGGTAATTTCTGCGGTAGTTAAGTTGTTTCTTAGAAAGTAGACCTCTCTCTCTGCTACAGAAAGTGCTGAATATCCAGGTATAACAGTATCCCAGTTAAATTTTGAGCCATCAGCGTTTTCATATAAATCTACCAGGTTTGGCGAAACATGATAGGTGTTCCAGCAAGAACCGAAAGAAGAACGGGTACCACAATAGAATTGTGTAGCAG
>NZ_JBFTQI010000117.1:0-10349 GCF_056398925.1 Pedobacter sp. 01T416_2 | reverse complement strand
TCATAAGGGCCTATATAAATATGAGTATCCACAAAGTCTCCATTACCCGGATCACCGGCCGCTTTCTGATAACCGGGATTGTTGTTAAATCCCGAATTTCCATTTACCAGTCGTGAGGGATCGTAATTTTTTACCCAGTCCGTAATCGCCGGTACATCGAAAGCACCCCAGTTCTCATTAAAGGGTACCCAGGCAATAATTGAGGGTGAGTTGTAATATTCATCCATTACCGCCTTGAGCTCCTTGCGAAAAACGGAGCGTACTTTTGCGGTATCCTCATTCTGGTACCAGATTGCAGGCATGTCCTGCCAAAGCAGCACGCCCAGTTTATCTGCCCAATAGTAAAAACGTTTCGGCTCGGTTTTCATATGTTTACGGATGAGGTTAAAACCTGCCTTTTTTGTAAATTCCAGATCAGATTTCAGCGCCTCCTCGGTGGGAGCGGTCAGAATTCCATCTGGCCAATAGCCCTGATCGAGAAGGCCAACCTGCATGATGAACTTTCCGTTCAGCAGCGGACGCATCACACCAGACACCTTGCCCAACCTGATGTCGCGCATACCGAAGTAGCTCTTTACCTCATCAACGGTTTCACCGTTCTGATCTTTGAGCGTGATTTTAAGATCATAAAGAAAAGGTTCATCGGGAGACCATAACTTTGGATTTGGGATGGGCAGATAAAAAGTCTTTCCGTTACTTCCCTGCGCCTGGGATACGATCTTATTGCCATCAAGTGCTACCGCGGATACCATAGAGGAATTTGCATCGACAGTTACCTTGAGCCTGTTATTTTCCAGATCGGGCAATAGCTTAATATTTTTGATGTGAGCTGCGCCCAACGGTTCAAGCCATACGCTCTGCCAGATGCCCGAGCTGAAGGTATAATCTCCCCGTGGTCCATTTTTGCCCGAAGGCATTCTGCCGTCATTGGAATCGTAAGCGGCAACAATTAACTCATTAAGCCCAGATTTTAGCAATGGGGTGATATCCAGCGAAAAAGCATCGTAGCCACCCGCATGAGACCCTGCCTTTTTTCCGTTAACGAAAATAGTTGCATCATGATCAACAGCCTCAAAATTGATTAAAATATTTTTACCCTTCCAATTCTGTGGGATTTCGAAACGCCTGCGGTACCACATGTTAACCTCCTGATTGCGCTCAATACCTGAGATCACAGATTCAGGGCAGTATGGAACAAGTATCTGTTCTTGTTTTCCATCAAATGCAATCGGCATTTTCGGATTGAATGCATTAAGTTTATTTTTTCCACCGATATAATCCCATTTACCGTTTAACGACTTCCATTCTCCGCGTACCATCTGGGGCCGGGGATAATCTGGARAAGGATTTTGGGCCGCCATCGCCTGCTCAGTCCACTTAGTTGGTAGTTTTGCAGTCTGGGCGCAAACATTTTCACCATATACCTGCAATAGTGTTATCAGGAATAGGATTGGCAAACCTATATTTTTCATATTATCTGGAGATTAGGATCTTTGATTCTAAAACACTAATATATTATTTTTCGTCAATCTAAATCGATTTATTACATAAAAAAACACCCAACAAGCATCTTTTTATTATGAAACTTTTTTTGAATGGATTATAAAGTTCATTCCACCTGAAGCCATGGACATAACATAAAAGAATAGGGAATCGCGACGTTCCTTTATGAACTGGTTGTATAGCGTTAATCAGTTCAGGGGATATCAATATAATCAGGGAAGTGCTCACAATCACAAGGAGAAATTGCCGGTTATCTGATGGGAATAATTTTCCGTTTGCGTGGAATTTTTCAGGAATGGCCTTATCTATTTAAGCCAGGAAACCTGATTTTATTTGTTCAGGTTCCGGAGCTTCGTCCTAATGTATTTCCCTGCCGGACTAAGCATTTCTGCCTTCCATTTTCCTTTTGGAGATGCACCAGGCATTAACAGTGCAGTTGTTTCTTTTTTATCGGTAATATTCCAGTTTGCCCAGCTCAATTTATTTTTCTCCATCCAAGAAAACCATTTATTGGTTTTACTGGTATCGAATATACCATCGCCATTAGCCTCGCCCACACCCCACTCTGTTACAAAAATGGGCAGACCAGCAGAAATTGCATCATCGGCCCGCCTCATTAAAACTTCTTGATGGCTTGGTTCAGACGCATAAAAATGAAAAGAATAAGCAATGTTGCTGAATCCTTTGATTGGATCTTTGGCAACCACATCTATATCCTGATCCCAATGCGGGCTACCAACAACAATTACATTTTCAGCATCGTATTTCCTGATCTCGGCAATTACCTGCACGGCATAATCCTTAACGGTTTGCCATGCCATTTTTTCTGGCTCATTAAATATCTCATAAATAATATTCGGTTTCCCGGCGTACCTTTTAGCCATTTTTGCAAAGAACATYTTTGATTGATTCAGATGCTCATCTGCATGGTGATCGTGCCAGTCAATCAGTACATACAGATTTTTCTTAATGGCAGCATCGATTGTCTCGGTTATGAGCTTTTCCTGTCCAAGGGGATCCTGCAGGTAACCATTATCTGGCTGAACCGCCATAGACACACGCAATAAATTGATATTAAAATCAGATTTAAGCCAGTTTACAACATCTTGGTTATAATACTTTTTGCCTCCCCAGATACTCCATGACAAACTTACACCACGGAGCTGTGGATCAATATTTTTACGGTTTAAGATTTTCCCACCAACAACTTTTAAGGCGCCGTTCCGCTCAACCCAGTTTACGTTTTGTGCAAAGGCAATGATGGTGGAAAAGGCAAAAACTGAAAGTAACAAAACTCTTTTCATAAGGAAATTTATTTAATACGGTACATTGACTGTATTTATCGGCAAAAAGTAAACCATCATCTAAACTGCTCTTATGGCTACCCCGGAGGTAATTTTACACAGAAAAACTGGTTAGAACTTTTGATGGTAGTATTTTAACCTGCAATAAGCTAAAAAAACACCATATCCCAACTAAATAAAATTTAAAATAATCATTATCAAACTATTTCCAAAGTCTACCTTCGATGAAGTAGGTGATTGAAAGCAATCAGTAAGTTTGCTTTTGGCCTTGCCATCCGGTACTGCACAGAAATTGTTCCCAGCTTAAACTGCTTTGGTTAATATTGCGGCTCCATAACAAATCACGTTCCTTGCCGAAATAACCATAATCGACAGCATATTCTGCCATTCCTAAAATTTCCTTTACCAAAAGCTCATTTGTACCGAATTCAGGGAAATGACGAAGCAGTGCCTCTTGTGTAAATGCGGAACTATAGACAGCCTTTTTACCGGTGACCCGAATAAATGTGTCTATCATTTCCCGGGGCGAAATAATGTCGCCGATAACAGGCAAAGATTTACCTGCATACTCATGCGGATTAGAAAATATCTCTAAAACCGCTGGCCCCGTAGCGGTAAGGGGATCAACAAATGGGGCACGAAAATCTTCAGGTAAATAAATCGGAAATACAAGCGTATCTCCAAACAATTTCGGGGGATAAAACTCCATTAGATTGGTATAGAAAAAGGCCATGTAAATAAACGAGCTGGTGATTGGAAGCGTGCGGATATATGCTTCAATCATTGCTTTATCAGTAAAATGAGGAGCAAACTTTTTTCCGTTTGTAATTTTTTCTACATTTTCCAAACTACTAAAGATAATATGCTTAACTCCGGCCTCAACCGCCGCATCCGCTAATTGTTTACCCAGCTCCATTTCGTGGGTATGCGGCGGCACAATACTTGGTGTCATGATGAAAACGCCTTCCGATCCCCGGAATGCTTCAACGAAATCTTTCTCATGCCCCAAATCAAGCGGTAAACTCAAAAGCTCAGCGCCCATTTCAGTCAAATTAAGTGCCTCTGGCGAATCTACACGGCGTGTAATGCCCCGTACACGATAACGCCCGCTTTGTAATAGTGTCAGTGCTGCGCTGCGCCCCTGTTTGCCCAAAACGCCAACGATAGTGATCAATGGCTTGTCTTTTTCGATTACCTCGTTTGCTTTAAAATCCGGTTTCATTTATATGATTTTATAAACTATAAAAATTATAGTTGCAAAACTATCTATAGTAATATAAATTTGCAATAACTATCCAAAAGGATAGGTTAAAACAGTAGGATGAAAACAGAATGTATTAGCGATTACGTAAAACTAAAGGAGGAAATTTATCCTTGTACGGTTAGCCTTGCAATGAGCTTGGTGGGTGGCAAATGGAAGGCGGTTATTCTTTATCATTTAAAGGATAAAGCAAAAAGGTACAATGAGCTTCGCAAAGACATACCATCTGTTACCGAAATGACATTGAGTCTGCAATTAAAGCAATTAGAAAAAGATGGCCTGGTGTCGAGAAAAGTTTACGGCGATAAACCGCCGATAAAAGTGATTTATAACCTAACCGATTTTGGAAAAACATTCACCCCAATTTTAGAAGCGATTACCTCATGGGGTAATCAGATTGCGATGCAAGAAGGCGAATTTGTTAAAAATCCTATTGAAAATAACCATTAACGATAACATACTGAAAGTCTAACAAAAAGGGTTGCCTTTTTAACGAGCAACCCTTTAAGGTTTTGGTCTTGAGCCCGGTTAATACCCGGCTCCGGACTAATAGCCTAACCTATTCGATTTCACATCCCACACTTCCCATCATACATCTCATCTTACCTATTCCATTCCCTCCTACATCATCTTCTTAAAGCCCTCCCATTGCACTTTCCATGTTCCATCTTTAGGGAAGCCAGGATTTGTAGTATTATTTCCGTCCCAGCCAGCACACATTAAAGCCACAGCGGTAAGTAAACCACCATTTCCAGGCAAATAAATGCGCAGGCGGTCGTCCTGGTAGTTATGGCCATTAATAAGGTAAGTATTGGTTTGTACTGGCATCAGCAAGGCATCAATCGCTTTTTCGGGCATTCCTAAGCGTGTGGCCGTCATGGCCGTCATCGGAAAATCCCATCCCCAGGTATCATTCCAGCTCCAGTCTTTCCAAACCAGATCAAAGGTTTTACGCATAGTTGCTTTATCCAATAAATTTGTTTCCGGCAACATACCAAATGCCCCCAATACGGAAGGGTGATCGGTTTTATATTCGGGATTGGTGTAAGAATCAGGCGCACTTTCTGCAGCCAGATACACGCCATTTTGTATTGGTAGAGGTGATAATTTAGCCATCACTTCATCCCATTTTGGGTTGCGTGGCAAACCTAAACGCAAACGCCATTCTTGAGCGGTCTTCAAACCCCATTCCCAGTAAGCCAGCTCGTATGTAGGGTTAAAGGTAGTTTCGGCCTTAAAACGCTCTTGGGCGGGAATTAGCCCAGGCCCGAGTACATAACATCCTTTTGCAGCATCGAAATGGGCAAATGAAGCCATAAAATCGGCTGTTTTAAATACAAGGTCTTTGTATTTCTGCAATACTTTTTCATCTGCATGTGCACGGTATTCGAGTTCGGCAAAGGTAATGAGGTGCGGCTGTTGCCAGATCAACATGGCACCGATTGATGAGGGGCTTTCATTCCCTTTATTGTCGGTCATTTTCTGCCAGCGTAAGCCATCAAATCCTTGTATCTGCGCAATTTTCTTTGCCTTATCCGCAACCTTAAAATACCAGTCAGTACTCCGGTTTAACAATTCTGGTCTGCCCCATAGTGCAAAATGAACCCCATGCCACCAATGCATTTCGAGGTGCGGTTTACCAAACCAGCTGTTGTAGGTTAAGCCGGTTTCTTGTGGGGGGAAATCGCCCGAACATTGTATTTTGGTGAGGTATTCGGAAAGGATTATTCTGCGTTCGAGTTCAAATGCACGTTTATCAGTACTTCCACTAAAATCGACCGCAGCACCACTCATCCAAAAGGCTTTCCATCGCTCCTGGCTATTTTGTTGGCTCAATCCAAAAGAAGGAACAGCCTGTGTGCTTCGCTGCTGTGAAAAAAGACAACTGAAGCTGAACTGTTGACTAACTTTATTGGGTGTAATGGTAAAATAATGTGCCTGTTTCTCCGTCAACTGAGCCTTACCCTTCCACGAAAAGGAAGTATAATAAACTGCAGAATCGATCTGACGTTTAATTACTGCCCCATCGGCACTTTGCGCCACTACTTGTGAATGGTGTTTGTTGTTATTGCTCCAATTATTTCCTACATCTGCCCATTCGCCAGTAGCTACGGGGTACCTAACCCTGATTTTTAATCTTCCAACGGCAATTAAAGGCGACGAAACCGATGCGCTGATCAGGTCAAGATCCTGATGTCCAACCGTAGTTACCTCAACAGGAATTCCTTCTAAGGTAAAGCTACTCTTAATTTCACCCGTCCAGGGGTTTAAGTTTTGGTTAATGTCTTTGATATCGTTGGCTTTGGCGAGCTGTCCGTTCTTTTTAATCAGATCGAAACCAATATTCCCCAATTGTAAACGGTGTACATTCTGGCGGAAATAATTAGTAGCCTCTTTAGCCCTAAGTGGTGTATTTAACTGTACGGTATACGGTACTTTGCGGCCGTATTGATCGTAATATTTATAGGCTTCGGTGATGTTAAACTTACCTTCATTTTTGTACGATCCCCATCCCCATTGCGATTGGGTACCAAGTGGAACGCCTTTGGCATAGCGATCCGGAAAACTTTGCAGCCCTGTAGCATCAACGGTAAAAGCAAAGCGACCATTGCCAACCGATAAGGAAGAAAGGGAGTCTATTTTTTTTACGATAACGGTATGCCGCGTTACCAATGCCTCCCGATCAATCTGTGCAAAAACAGTCGTGCAGATGAAGAGCATTACGAAAAGCATCAAGCGCTTAAATTGGTTTTTGATTCTACACATACCGCTTATTTTACTAAATCATTTAAATATTGCTCCAGGTTGCTATAGCCATTTGCATTAATTTTCTGGGCATCCATAGCATCTGTCGGGTTTAAGCGTTTTGATTTTTCCCAAGCATCTGGAATCCCGTCTTGGTCTGCATCCTTTACGCTTAATTTAACCAGCTTCGCCTCTGGTTGTCCCCCGGCATCGGCCTCCGTCTTAAATATAGCACCTTTTGTGCCAATACTTTTTAAATAGCCCATAATACGGAGGTCTACAGCATCTCTTTTTAATGAAGAACCTGCTTCTGCCAGAACTGTTTGATAAGCCTTTACTGCCGTGCTTATTTTAACACTGCTTTTTGGCAGAAGTGAAGGTTCTTTGAGAAGCGTGGCTGTTTCCTTGATAAAGTCTTCATCAGTAATGAGACGGCCATTTAGTTTTCCGTCCTTATTGAGGTCGGTATAATTATCGCGGTGGTAAACATGATCAGTTTTGCTGAACATGCTTAAAAAACTATCGGTAGAACTTGGTCCGGAGATAAAATAATTAKCTACGAGATCCTGATAATGAACAGCGCTCGAATGTCCGCCTACAAAACCACTTTTACCCCAGTTGTACACCACATTGTTTATAAATTCGATTTTGGCCTTTGCTTTGGGATTACGGCTCTGGTTGCCTGCAAACAGACAGTGATGCATCGTTACATATTCTGGCACTTCTAAAAGAGCGCCAAAACGTTGCGGATCGATACTCTCGGCAACCACACAATATTGTAGCGTTACATTTTTACTTTTTTTGATGTGCAGGTTATCCCAACGCCCCCATTCGATTGAAACATGGTCGAATATAATATCGTTCAGGTCATCGGCAACTACCGTACACGAACCTTTAGACATGTTAATGCTGCCCCTAAAACGCATATAACGCACGATGGTCGAATCTTTAAAAGAAACACTATTACCATAAATGGTGACTCCCTCTTTTGGAGCGGTTTGTCCGGCTATGGTAGTTCTTGGCGATACGGCAATTTTGCCACCGATTTTGATGACACCTGAAACATCAAACACAACCGTTCTGCCCGGTTTGCTAACCGCATCTCTAAAAGAGCCGGCACCGGCATCGTTCAGGTTGGTTACATGATACACTGTGCCTCCACGACCGCCAATGGCAAAACGGCCAAAACCTTCCGCACCAGGAAAAGCCAGTTGCTGCGCTTTGGCCATATGCACCGTTAAGCCTAAAAACAATATACATACTAAACTTTTAAAATATTTTTTCACACTATGGTAGGTCATCAACTGACCGGGTTTCTTTCTATTTAACATTAGGTAGATTTTAATTGCGATTTATATAATAGGATGATGTAGGATCTTATTTTAATTTAAAAGGTAAATACCAGTTTTCTTTATTGGCCAAACGCGAGCGTACCAGAGCAGCCGATGCGCCATCGCCTGCGGCTTCAAACTTGGCGGCAATTTTATCGGCCAGATAATTTGGCTCAGTAGCCTGCCTGCGTAAAGCGATGCGCAACAGATCTTGCCAGCGATAACCTTCGAATGCGGTCTCTAAGGCTTCCTCCTGCATAATCCGGTCTTCTACTTCTAAAACGGTATTGGCTACGGTGATTGGATAATCCTGGTTTACAGCACGACCCCTGATGCCCGAATTACGGTACCAGTTGCCCCGGATGGTTCCACCATCGCCATTAAAATCAAAAGGATAGCTATCAGGTACGCCATTATAAAGTGCTTTGGTACCAAAAGCAGCTTTAATTCCACTGTTTACCAAAGCACCAGCCAAAACCCGTCGATCTAACCGGTTGGCCGCCTCTGCATAACGCAGATGTAAAACCGCCGCGCGGTAAATTACCCAAACGCCTGTTTTATCAAAAGGTGTGCTTAAATTATAATTCTGCGAATATTTTAATACCTCAGGCTCAATGCCATTCACTAAACGGTACGACATATCTAAACCTCTTCTGTCGGTTAAACTTCCATCTGTACGGACCTGGTTGTTCCAGTTGAGGATTGACAAACTGGATGGTTTGACCAGATAATCGCCTGATTTTGAAAACAGTGTAAACAATGGATTGCCCGGTGAAAAGTTACTACTAAAAGGCAATGTCCACATCCGTTCCCAGTTGGCAATACGATCGGCCAATGGTGCAGAAAATATCTTTGTCCATGGATTAAGTACAGCTGTGGTTTTTAAAGAATGATCCTGCGAGTTGTCATCACCTACTCGATAGGTATCGTACAAATCGATCTGCTGGTCGCTGCCTGTACTCGAATTGGTACCTGTTTCCATTACATCTTTATAATAACCTGCAGCTTTGAGGTAATTTCCTTTCCAAAGGTTCAGGTCGCCTAAAAATGAGCGGCGCTGGATAAAAAACTTAAAAACACCATCTTTAACGATATATACATCCATTGGCAAAATGAGCGTTGGACTTGCTGCTGAAGTATTCTGATTTAAATATTCTCTCGGAGTGGCTTCTGTCTCAGCTATTAGACGACTTAACAGATCTTCAAAAGCGAGTTTTGGAAACTTGCTTTCATCCTGCAGGTCGGCAATGGTGGTTAAGGCATCGGTTACATAAGGAACAGTGCCATAATGGATGCCCAATTGCAGGTATAACCAACTGCGCAGAAACAGGATATCAGTATAACGTTGGTAATACTGAGTATTATCCAACAGCTTTTTCTCCCGCATGATGTTGAAGTTCTTCAGGGCATCATTGCAGTTGATAATAACTTCGTAGAAAGGTTTCGGATCGGCATAGGGATTATCGGCTGCAACGGTTTGCGTGCCCAGCTGTTTTAAATAGTTATTGGCATTGGAGGTTACATCCAGCAAATCGCCACGCAGCTCATTCAAGAGCATGTATTTATCGGCAAGCTTCGCAAATTTGCCATAAATGCCCAATACAGCTGCATCGGCATCGTACACATTTCTATAGGTTTGCGAAGCTTCTAAGGCATCTTCGGGTTCAATATCGAATGCCTTTTTACAGGACAAGATGCTGCTCAATACCAGTAGGAACAATAAACAGCTGGTAATGGTGATATATAAATTCTTATTCATCTCAATATTTTTCTTTAAAAGTTACAAGCCGATTCTAACACCCAGGAACATCGATCTAAAGCTGGGTTCTAAACCTATATCTACACCTCTGGCAAATACGCTATTTCCGGCACTAAACTCAGGGTCGTAACCCAGATAATTAGTCACGGTAAATACATTATTGGCGATGGCATAAACGGTTGCCGAACGGATAAAATTGGCTTTTATAGGCACATTGTAGCTTAAGGATACGGTTCTTAGTTTCAGGTATGAACCGTCTTCGATCCAACGGTCGGAAAAGCGGCTATTACGCGATGGATCGGCCCAGGATGCACGCGGCACATCGGTTACCTGTCCACCAACCCGCCAACGGTTTACCGCCGCAAGGCTTTGGTTGTTGTAACCGTTCATGCTTTCTAAAATGGCACGTGTACTATTATAGATTTCGTTGCCATAACTAAAAGTGA
>NZ_JBFTQI010000116.1:0-10356 GCF_056398925.1 Pedobacter sp. 01T416_2 | reverse complement strand
GCCATAATCTTCAACGTTTTTATCAATCAAGCTCTGAACGTAACTGGTTATGATAAAAATATAACGTTTCTTTAACGAATCGAAATAACCGCCAAAAAGTGCTGCACCCCCTGAAGCACTGCTTGAAAAAGTTGTAAAATCAGGTATATCGGCTGGTTGATGCGCAATATCCCAACGATATAAAGAAAGTCGTTGAGCAGCATTAAAAGGATATGCTGGTGCATTTTCACCTATCTCTACAACTAATTCTGCCTTATTGATAATTGCTTTCCCGTAAGTATCCTTAAAGCTTGTTAATGCTGGGAAGGTTAACTTGGTTTTTACACCGGCTAAGCCTTGTAAGTAAGTAACATTATATTGTTGAGCCGGATCTGTTGGAACTGCAACATCAATTTGTTTTTGCACTTCCGTGCCGGTATAATCGTGCTTAATGTTTGCGGCTATTCCGGAAATTGAACTGCCACTACTGCTATTTTGAACCAACGCTCCAATTGGAAAGTTAACACTATTGGTGTCTATTCCGCTTGATGAATTGGTTTTTTTCCAAACCAGTTGTAAATATGAATCGGTGCCTGTGAAATTGAAAAAGGCAATACCTCCAACCCCTGTTGAAGATGTTTTATTTACCTGAGCATATAAGCCTTTAAATGCGTCTATAAATTTTGCATTTGTGGATGTTCCTGCGGTGCCTAAGTTTAATATGGCGTTTTGTATAAATGCCTTGTTTAAAGGAATTCTGATCTGTGCAGGTACAGTTTTTAGAGTATCAGCTTTGCCTGGAACAATAATAGATATTTTTCTTTTAGTATTCGGCGCCAGTTTACCTGTAAAATTGCCTAAAAGTGTGTTGTTAATCGCTTGTACATCAGAGCTTTTATAATTCGTAACCTTATTAGCTAACTGATAAACATCAATACTGTATTTAGAATTGGTGGTATCGCCATAAAATTTGGTTAGTGTAGATGTTGTATCTAATTTTAATACCAAAACTGCAGAATCTAATACTGGAGTGGTACCGAAATCTGTATTAACAATTGGGTAAACCGTTAATGCTAAAGCTGCCTCGGTTTTTCCAAAGGTAGGGTCTACCATGTATCCCAATGGATAACGGTTTAATCCGTAGGTATTGGCAGCGTCTTCTTGTACAAGTTGAGCCTTAACCGGCGATACCACCAGCGTTCCGGTAATTGCAGCGTTCGGATCTACATCTAAACCAACACCATCAGGGTTTTTGCACGATGCAAAAAGAAAAAGACCTATCAACAKGGTTAATAAGTCTTGTTTTGTAAATTTCATATTTAAAATAATAATACCTTAATTAAGCAAGTGAAACCAGTTCGTCATTCGAAATTTCTTCATAAAAAGTATAGAAGTTTTCGAAATTCTCGGTTAAGTTAAAAGCTAATGTTGGCTTATTGGAATCTTTAACAAATTTTAACATAGCTGCATTTAGGTTTTCATCTGCTAAAACTACTGCATCAGAATGTGTTATCGCACCAATGTGCATGCTGTCGCAATCAGATGGCAAGAATGCTTTAGTATCATCCTCGGTCATATTGGCCATTACTGCTTTATTCGCGAAATTAGCATTTAATTTCTCTGTAAAGCCATCCTCATAAACAGAATATACTACTTTAGAATTTTTAAAAGTAGGATCATTTTTATAAGTTGTTTTGATATAGGCAGGAACTAATGCACTCATCCAGCCATGACARTGAACAATATCTGGCGCCCAGCCTAATTTTTTAACGGTTTCCAATGCGCCTTTGCAAAAGAAAATTGTGCGTTCATCATTGTCGTCGAAGAATTTCCCGCTTGCATCTCTAAACACTTGTTTGCGTTGGAAATATTCTTCATTGTCTAAGAAATAAACCTGCATGCGTGCAGCTGGGATGGAGGCTACTTTAATGATTAAAGGATTATCGTTGTCATCGATAATGATGTTCATTCCTGATAAGCGGATTACTTCGTGTAAACGATTTCTTCTTTCGTTGATGTTACCAAATTTAGGCATTAAGATGCGGATTTCGAATCCTTTTTCTTGCATTGCTTGTGGTAATTGGCGCGTGATTTCAGAAATTTTAGTAAGCTCGAGGAAAGGCGACATCTCGTGTGTAACAATCAGCAGCTTCGTTTTGGCCATCTCCATATTCTAAGAAAATATTAAGTTAAATAAAAGATAATGAGCTGCAAAGGTAAGCATAATAATACTATTTATCAATATAGCAAGCATTTGTTTGGTTTCGTTTAGATTAATTTACACCTTTACGGCTTTAATTTAGTTTGTCCAAATTGGAAATATTTAAAACCAAAGCAGCACTTAAGGCTTTTTTAAAACCCTTAAAAGCATCAGGTAAAAAAATAGCACTTGTGCCTACCATGGGTGCCTTGCACAATGGTCATATATCGTTGATAAAAATGGCCCAACAAAATGCAGATATCATTATCTGTAGCATATTTGTAAATCCAACGCAGTTTACAGATCCCAAAGATTTAGAGAAATACCCGCGCCCAATCGAACACGATTTAGCCATGCTGGCCGATGCTGGTTGTAACGGTGTATTTATGCCTAATGTAGATGAAATGTATCCTGCCGGGGCCGACGAGGCTTGGCGCATTGATTTGGGTAATGCCGAATTTCTGTTGGAAGGCGAATTTAGAAAGGGCCACTATCAAGGTGTAACGCAGATTGTAAAAAAATTGTTTGATGCCGTTGAGCCAGATGTAGCCATGTTCGGACAAAAAGATTTCCAACAGGTATTAATGATCAAGAATATGCTGGCTTATTTTAAGCTGCCCATCACCATTATTACCTGTCCGATTATCCGCGAAGCCGATGGTTTAGCCATGAGCAGCCGAAATATCCATTTATCGGCCGATGATCGCAAACATTCGCTCGTGCTGAGTAAATCGCTGCAGTTCGTTGTTGATCATTTTAACGAATATTCACTATCCGAATTAGAAGATAAGGCCAAAGCATTTTACCATAATATTGATGGTGTTGAACTGGACTATTTTACCATTGCCAATGGCGATACACTGGAACCAGCCAAATCAAAACATGAAAATAACCTGATTGCGCTGGTTGCAGCAAAAGTAGGTTCAACCAGGCTGATCGATAATATGATTATTAAGTAAAGTCAAGATGTGCGTATCAAGAATCAGAATTTACCGATTTGCGAAACTCCAAACTGATGACTGAAAACTCCAAACTGATTACTAACTTTGCCGAATGGTTATCACAATATTAAAATCGAAAATACACCGTGTTAGGGTAACACAAGCCGAATTGAACTATGTAGGCAGTATTACGATAGATGAAGATTTGATGGATGCAGCTAACATTATCGCTAATGAAAAGGTGCAGATTGTAAATAATAATAATGGTGCACGTTTCGAAACTTATGTGATTAAAGGCGAACGCGGTACCGGAACCATCTGTTTAAATGGCGCAACAGCCCGTTTGGCTCAGCTTGGCGACATTCTCATCATTATGTCGTATGGCTCATTACCAATAGAAGAAGCCAAAAAATACAATCCAATATTGGTTTTTCCTGACGATAACAACCACTTGCTAAAATAACCTTGTGATATTCGACCTCAAAACAGCGCTAAAATATATCATCCTGTTTTTAATCGGGATAGGGGTTTTATATTTAGCTTTTAGAGGTCAGGATTTAGGAAAGATCTGGCAGGAAATTAAAACCGCCAACTACTTTTGGGTAATTACTTCTGCATTTGCCGTATGGATTGCACATGTATTACGTGCTTTGCGCTGGCAAATGCTGTACAAATCTATTCATTACAAAGTGAGTTTCTGGAATGCTTACCATGCCGTAATAATCGGCTATCTGGCTAACCTTGCTTTACCGCGCTTCGGAGAGATTGGCCGTTGTTCGGTTATTCACAAAGCCGAAAAGGTACCCATGTTTGCTTCTATAGGTACCGTAATTACCGAACGGCTATTTGATGTGCTGATGCTTTTTCTCACCAGTTTGGCAATGCTGATTTTTCAGTATGATATGGTAGCCGATTTTCTTTATCAAACCATATACGTCAATCTTATTAAAAAATTAAGTACGATTAATTATTTGTGGTTAGTTGGTTTGGGTATCATTATTTTGCTGCTCATTGCTGTTGCAATATATTTTCTCCGCCAAAAATTCAGTAAAAAATTCTTGCGTATTTTTGTAAGCCTGCGCCAGGGATTTGGCTCATATAGCAAGTTAAAACAAAAAGGATTATTTTTAACCTATACACTAGGGATATGGCTTTTCTACTCACTTTCTATGTATTTCGCCTTTTCTTCTATTCAAGCTACTTCAGGATTACATTTTAACGCTGCATTTACCGCAATTGTATTTTCTGGTTTTGCTATGGCAGCCCCTGTTCAGGGCGGTATTGGTATTTTCCACTGGATGGTTGCGCAGTCTTTGGTGCTGTATGGCATATCTTTTAAAGATGGTTTGGCTTACTCAACCATCATTCATTCTTCGCAGGTTTTATTGATTCTTGTTTTAGGAAGTTTAAGCCTTGGGCTCATCTTGACTAAAAGGGTGACTAAATAATCTTTTTGTGGGCGTTTTAACACGCTGTTCGCTGTATCTTTTTGGCTGCCCTTCTACTACGCTCCGGATGACAGCCAAAAAGGATGCCGCTTCCATCGTTAACGCAGATCATACAAGCAAATAAATATGGCTTAATAGTACAAGCTACCTTTGGTTAAATAAACCTGACCGACAGCGTTATCCCGGTTTAAGCACTATACTTTTTTATTTTTTTGTGTGCTTGCTTGTTTCACAGGTTTCACCGGATAAAGCACAGGGCAGGGCTATCGGAGCCCAAGAATTACTGCTCTTGCTTTCCAAAAAATAACCGAAACATCTGTTTAAAGCTATAATAGGCCGGTACTAAATACACCAATATAACAACCAATGAATTTAAAAATAAATTACTATGCAACCATAGTAATTTCGATCATTAATGCTACATTTGATTTACTAACCTTTTATACATAAATGTTATGCATTTTGAATTAAGTGAAGAGCAATTAATGATTCGGCAAGCTGCCCGCGATTTCGCGCAGCAAGAATTAAAGCCGGGTGTAATCGAACGAGACGAACATCAGAAATTTCCGGCCGAGCAGGTAAAAAAACTTGGAGAACTTGGTTTCCTGGGAATGATGGTGAACGAAAAATATAATGGAAGCGGACTCGATGCCATTTCTTACGTTTTGGTAATGGAAGAGCTATCTAAAATCGATGCTTCCGCATCTGTTGTTGTTTCGGTAAACAACTCGTTAGTTTGCTATGGATTAGAGGCCTATGGCAGTGAAGCCCAAAAAGAAAAATATTTAAAGCCGCTTGCAGCTGGAGAAAAAATAGGCGCATTTTGTTTATCGGAGCCCGAAGCCGGATCTGATGCTACCTCGCAACGTACGACCGCTGAAGATAAAGGCGATTATTATCTACTGAACGGTACAAAAAACTGGATCACCAACGGCGGTACTGCATCAACCTATCTGGTTATTGCGCAAACCCACCCAGAGTTAAGGCATAAAGGTATCAATGCTTTTATTGTAGAGAAAGGGATGGAAGGTTTTACCGTTGGACCAAAAGAAAATAAACTCGGCATCCGCGGATCTGATACACATTCTTTAATGTTTAACGATGTGAAGGTGCCAAAAGAAAATAGGATTGGTGAAGATGGCTTTGGTTTTAAGTTTGCCATGAAAACTTTAGAAGGCGGGAGGATCGGTATTGCGGCCCAGGCTTTAGGTATCGCACAGGGGGCTTTCGAGTTGGCCACGCAGTATGCTAAAGAGCGTAAATCATTCGGCAAACCAATTGCTGAACATCAGGCCATTGCTTTTAAACTGGCCGATATGGCTACACAGATCGAAGCCGCCAGGTTATTGGTTTATAAAGCTGCCTGGTTAAAGGATCAGGGTTTACCTTATACACAGGCCGGTTCTATGGCCAAGCTTTTTGCTTCAAAAGTGGCGATGGATGTAACCATCGAAGCTGTACAAGTGCACGGTGGTTACGGTTTCGTAAAAGAATACCACGTAGAACGGTTAATGCGCGATGCTAAAATTACCCAGATTTATGAAGGTACATCTGAGATTCAGAAAATGGTGATTTCGAGAGAAGTTATTCGTTAGTCGTTTAGTCAAAAGTCTGTAGTCCTTAGTCCAATCCGACTCATGACTACAGACTCACGACTTCGGACTATTCCTTCTCCCCAACTACAGCGCTAAACACTGCTTTAATTAAAGCTACAACTATAGCCAAAAATGCAGCAGCGATAAAGCCTGAAGTGTTAAAAGAGGTCATCATGTTATCAACCAATAAAATCATTAAAACGGTAATGATAAATGATACCAGTCCGAGCGTTAAAAAATTAACAGGGAATGTTAATAATCTTAAAATGAACCCAATGGTCGAGTTTGCAAGTGCAACCAGTACTGCAGCAATAATGGATGTTGCATAACTATCAACATGTACGCCAGGTACTATTCTTGCGCCGATAAAAAAGGCTAATCCCATCAAAAGGATTTCGATAATAAATCTCATAATTGTTTATTTTTGTAAATGTTCAAATGCTTTTTTAAATACCAGGCCATAATTGCTGTTGTTATATTTGCACTTTCATGTTCGAATACAAACAACAGGCCAATAATTAAGTTTTCTGGGGATAGTTCATCAATAATAATTAAAAATATTAATGAGGCGAGTCTGTTACAGGTTAAAAATGCCTATCAGGCTAACGCAGATACACTTAATTTGGTTTCTGTTTTGCTAAAACCGGGCGATCTGGACAGTATCCAGGATGAGCTGGAAGTGCCCGGCAAGGTTAAGATACTAGGCGATTCACTCGTATTTAATCCCGATCAGCCATTTCTTAAGGGTAAAGAATATCTGGTTGAGAGTTACATCGGGATAAAATTTGCAACCGTGGGCGATCTGATTATGGGGAAGGGTAAGCAGAATTTAAAAGCGCAGCAACAAACACTTAAACGGTAATAATCAGCATAATAATTAGCGCAAGTGTTTGATTTTTTCTAAAAAATTACTACATTTGCATCGTAATCGAAGAAAAGAGAAGGGGACAGTGTCCCCTTTTTCTATGAAATCAGGTTAAAATATGCAGGTAGAAAAGAGAGTTGCAGCCCTCGTTGAGGAAAAAATAGCAGATCGGCCAGAACTCTTTCTGGTTGAAGTAAAAATGTTGCCAAACAATAAATTAATTATCCATGTTGATGGCGACGAAGGTATTAGCATACAGGATTGTGTGGCCATAAGCAGGCATGTTGGTTTTCATCTCGAAGAAGAAAACGCAATAGAACAGGCTTATAATTTAGAAGTTTCTTCGCCGGGTGTTGGTGAGCCTTTAAAATTAATCCGTCAATACAATAAAAATATTGGCCGTACAGTAAGCATTAAGTTGAAAGAAGGATTAAAAAAAGAAGGGAAACTGCTTTCGGTTACAGAAAATAATCTGCTGATTGAAGAATCGGTTAAAGAAAAAGGGAAAAAGGCGGTAGCAATTCAAACAGATGTTCCGTTTAATGATATATTAGAAACAAGTGTGTTAATTTCATTTAAGTAAAAATGAGTACTACAACAATTAATTTGATCGACTCTTTTCAAGAGTTTAAAGATTTCAAAAATATAGATCGCCCAACGGTGATCAGTGTGCTGGAAGAAGTTTTTCGTAGCATGTTGCGTAAAAAATACGGAACAGACGAAAACTGTGATGTTATCGTGAATCCGGATAACGGGGATTTGGAGATCTGGAGAACTAGAAAAGTAATGGAAGATGGATTTTCTGAGGATGATGATTTAGAGATCGAGCTTGCTGAAGTTTCTAAATTAGATAGCACTTTAGAAGTTGGCGATGATTATATCGAGCAGATTACTTTAGAAAGTTTTGGCCGTAGAGCAATTTTAGCTGCCCGTCAAACTTTGGTTTCTAAAGTATTGGAATTAGAGAAAGACGAAATCTTCAAAAAATATAAAGATAGGGTAGGCGAAATCGTAACAGGTGAAGTTTACCAGGTTTGGAAGAAAGAAACTTTGGTTTTAGATGATGAAGGTAACGAACTTTTAATGCCTAAAACAGAGCAGATTCCAGCAGATTATTTCAAAAAAGGTGATTCTGTAAGAGCAGTGATCTCTAAAGTAGAAATGATCAACGCTAACCCGAAAATTATCATTTCGAGAACAGCACCAGAATTTTTGCAACGCCTTTTCGAACAGGAAGTTCCAGAAATTTTCGATGGTTTAATTACCGTTAAGAAAATTGTTCGCGAACCAGGAGAACGTGCTAAAGTTGCTGTTGAATCGTACGATGACCGTATCGATCCAGTTGGAGCGTGTGTAGGTATGAAAGGGTCACGTATCCACGGTATCGTTCGCGAATTGAAAAACGAAAACATTGATGTGATTAATTTCACCAATAATATTTCATTATACATTACCCGTGCTTTAAGCCCGGCAAAAATCACCTCTATTAAATTGGATGATGAAACCAAACATGCATCGGTTTACTTAAAACCAGATCAGGTTTCATTGGCAATTGGACGTGGCGGACACAATATTAAACTGGCTGGTAAGTTAACTGGCTACGAAATTGATGTGTATCGTGAAGCCGGAGAAGAAAACGACGAGGATGTTGATTTAGAAGAATTCTCAGATGAGATTGATAGCTGGATCATTGATGAATTAAAGGCTATCGGTTGCGATACTGCTAAGAGTGTACTAGCACTTACAGTAGAAGATTTGGTAAAACGCACCGACCTTGAAGAGGAAACCATTAAAGAAGTGGTTCAAATTTTGAAGTCAGAATTTGAATAAGTGGTGTAATTGCCAAATAAACACTACTTTTGTATTAAATAAAAAAACAATAACAGGAGCTAAATGTCAGACGACAAACCAATCATTTTAATTAAAGCTATTAAAGAACTTAATATAGGCATGGGTACGGCCGTTGAGTTTTTAAACAAAAAGGGATTCTCTGCCGAGAAGAGCCCTATGTTTAAACTTACGGGAGACATGTATAATGCCTTATTGAAAGAGTATCAGGGAGATAAGATCGTAAGAGAAGAAGCCAAACAAATAGTGATTGGTAAAATACGTCGTGACGAGCCTGAGACTGAAAAGCCAGTAGAAGCGCCGAAGAAGAATACCGATTTTGAGAAAAATGAAGAGATTTTAATTAAAAATGCTCAATCATTTACGCCTCCGGTAGAGAAACCAAAGGTTGTAGAAACCCCTAAGGCAGAAACACCAGCCCCTGCGGCAGCAGTAGAGCCAGTAAAAGAAACTAAGGCAGAAGATAAAGTTGAAGAAACTGGATTGCCAGGGGTTAAAATTGTAGGGAAGATCGATTTAAACGATTTTAACTCGAAAACACGTCCGGCTAAGAAAGAAGAAACACCTGCTGCACCTGTAGTAGAACAGCCAGTGGTTAAAGCACCTGAGCCTGTAAAACCAGTTGAACAACCTAAAGTGGAAGAGAAACCGGTTGRGGTTAAAAAGGAAGAAACACCTGCTCCTCCAGCGCCGGTTGTAGCGCCACCAGTGGCTAAAGCACCTGAGCCTGTAAAACCAGTTGAACAACCTAAAGTGGAAGAAAAACCAGCTGAAGCAAAACCGGTAAGCAACGAGCCTGAAGTAATTAAAGCACGTACCGTTAAATTAACCGGTCCGAATATTATTGGTAAAATTGTTTTACCAACAACTCCGGATAGAAGAAACGGTCCGGTAGCATCATCTAGCGATAGTGAAGCTGCTAAACGTAAGCGTAAACGCAAAAAAACTCCAGGAGCACCTGGCCAACCAGGTCAACACGGYGGTCAAGGCCAGCAAGGACAAAATAATCCTGCAGGTCAGGGCCAAGGTCAAAGTGGTACACCAGGGCAACCTCGTACACCTTATCAAGGTAACAGACCAGGCGGTGGAACTCCATACCAAGGTAACAGACCAGCGGGACAAGGCGGAACTCCATACCAAGGAAATAGAAATAACAACAATAACAGACCAGGTTTCCAAAATAGAAACGCTACACCAAGCGGACCTAAAGAAGAACCTACTGAGAAAGAAATTCAAGATCAGATCAAAGCAACACTTGCCCGTTTAAGTGGTGCTGGTAAATCGGGTAAATTTGCACAACGTGCTAAATTACGTCGTCAGAAACGTGATGATGTAGCATCGAATGCAGAAGAGGCTGCAAATGAGCTTGAATCTCAATCGAAAATATTAAAAGTAACAGAATTTGTTACGGCTAATGAGTTAGCGAGCATGATGGATGTACCAGTTACCAAAATTATTGGTACCTGTATGAGTCTAGGGA
>NZ_JBFTQI010000115.1:0-10424 GCF_056398925.1 Pedobacter sp. 01T416_2 | reverse complement strand
CTGGTAAAGTACTTCAATAACGGTGGAGACAAACCTAAAGATAGCAATGTATACAGCGGTTTAATGGAACTGGCTATTTATTCGAGATTAGAAAATACGATTATTCACAGGGATGTGATAGATGCGATGATCCGTCAGCCCTTTAGTAATGAAACCAAGCCGTTTAAGCCCAGTTTTATTAGTGATAAAAGCATTGTGTACGCTGTAGATTACGATTTAGGTAAAAATGGCAAAGCTTATTTCGATACCGATACTGCCGATTACCATACCTCAACAGGAAAAAGAAGTGCAGGTAACCGTGGTCGGATTTACCGGAATGATGGGGTGGATATTGCAAAAGATTCTACCCAATACGAAAAGTATTATGTAAACCATATTGAAAAAGGAGAGTGGTTACAGTACACCGTAAATGTTTCGCAAAAAGGAACCTACACTTTAAAAATAAATGCTGCGGCAGATAATGTTTCAGGTAGAATGACCATTGTGATTGATAATAAAGTCGTAGCCAAAGATATTGCGGTTCCAAATACCGGAGATAATAAGAAGTTTGCAACCTTTGAGGTAAAGAACGTTGTTTTAAAGGCGGGCAAGCAAAAAATTAAGGTGCTGACAGATGCAGGGGGCTATAATTTTGGTTATATTCAATTTGTAAAATAAAAACAAAACATCATCTTGAAAGGCGTAAAACGTATCCTACTCATTTTGGGCGCAATTGCCATTGCGGTTGTTGTTCTTTCGAGATGCATGAATGTGACCGATCAATTGCCCACAGATGCAAGGGGCGAGGCTTATACCGGAGCGGCTACCTGTGTTAAATGCCATAAAGATTTATCGCAGTCTTATGCACATAGTCCGCATGGTTTAACTTCTAAGCCCGTGATAGATGCAACTTTATTAAAAATTTTCGCCCCTGATTCGAATAGTTTCCAATATGATGCAACCCAAAAAGTAGTAATAGAAAAGAGAGACAGCGGTATATTTCAGGTGGCTTATCACAATGGCAAAGCTGTACGTGCGCAAAAGTTTGATATGCAGTTTGGTTCAGGTGAAAAAGCCTATACTTATACCTATTGGCAAGGCAAGAAAATGTACGAACTGCCTTTATCTTACTTCGCTACTATTAAGAATTGGGCCATCAGCCCTGGTTTTCCAAAAGAAAGCTTTTATTATGATCGGGCGATAACGAGCCGTTGTTTAGAGTGCCACGCATCCTATGTAGCGACTAAAATCACACAAAAATCTACTTTTTCAAAAGTTGAGGAAATGGAAAAAGGCGCTGTTATTTATGGGATAGATTGTGAACGTTGCCACGGACCAGGTAAACAGCATGTTGTTTTTCATATGGAGAACCCTGAAGAAAAGACAGCAAAATTTATCACATTGTATAAAACACTTACCCGAAAACAAAAGATGGATGTTTGCGCTGTTTGTCATTCGGGCAATACTTTGGTGGCACAGCGATCTGTATTCGGCTTCCAGCCCGGCGACGATTTAGAGGCTTATTATT
Organism: Pedobacter sp. 01T416_2; assembly: GCF_056398925.1. Lineage (NCBI taxonomy): Bacteria > Pseudomonadati > Bacteroidota > Sphingobacteriia > Sphingobacteriales > Sphingobacteriaceae > Pedobacter > Pedobacter sp. 01T416_2. The sequence goes on along the minus strand of NZ_JBFTQI010000115.1, from coordinate 8,917 downwards.
CGCAGGATTTTACAGGTTTTGGTGGTGGTAATATTGATGTACACGGTAACCAAAGTGCCATGCTAGAGGGCAGTAATTGTTATCGGAAAAGTGAAACCATGACTTGCCAATCCTGCCACAATACACACGAAAATATTAAAGGGAATTTAAGCCTCTATTCTCAGCGGTGTATCAATTGCCACAAAAGCACCAATCATAGCAAAGCCACTTTAGCTAAAGGATCGCTCAGTACCAATTGTATCGACTGCCATATGCCTAAAGAATCTTCAAAACTGATCACCTTTCAACAGGCGGGTAAAGATCATTTGAGCCCATACCGGTTACGCTCACACCATATTGCCATTTATCCCGTTATTAATAAGTAAAACCCAAACTTGTATTAAGAAATTCCCCACTATCCATTAATAGGACTTGGATTTCGTACATTTGGTTTCCACCTTAAAAAATTAGATAGTAGCCAATATGCTCATAAAACACTACTTAACTTTATTCCTCCTCCTTTTTCTCTCAACCTCTATTTTTGCTCAAAAGAAATTTACCCTTAGCGGTACCATCCGCGATGCAGGCACAGGCGAAACTTTAATCGGCGCTACAGTAAGGATTACTGGAGCTTCTACCGCAGCAACCCTAACCAATAATTATGGTTATTTTGCTTTAACACAGTCCGAAGGTACCTATACTGTGGCCGTAAGTTATACGGGTTATGCATCCATTGTTAAAACCATCAATTTAACTAAAGATACCAAGCTGAACGAAGAATTAAAAAGTGCAAACGATTTGGATGAAGTAACTGTAAGTGCCAATAACCGTAAAAACGAAAACGTTAAAAGTGCGCAAATGGGTTTGGAAAGGATCGATATGAAATCGCTTAATTCTATACCTGTACTGCTTGGTGAAAAGGATATCTTAAAAACCATCCAGCTGTTACCAGGCGTAAAATCGGGTGGTGAGGGGAATACAGGTTTCTATGTGCGCGGTGGTGCTGCCGATCAGAATTTAATTATTCTGGATGAAGCGGTGGTATATAACTCCTCTCATTTGCTTGGCTYTTTCTCCACTTTTAATGCTGATGCAATTAAGGATGTAAGTTTATACAAAGGTGGTATGCCTGCTCAGTATGGCGGTCGTTTATCGTCGGTTTTAGATGTTAAAATGGACGATGGGAACAATAAGGAATTTAAATTMCAGGGTGGGATCGGATTGATTGCCTCGCGTGTAAAAGCAGAAGGACCGATTGTAAAAGACAGGGGTTCTTTTATGGTGAGTTTCCGCAGAACGTATATCGATCTGTTTTTAAGGTCTTCGCCCGATTCGACTGTAAATGGGAGTACCTTAAATTTTTATGATATTAATGCAAAGGCAAATTATAAGATCAATGATAAAAATACCATTTATATTTCAGGCTATTTTGGCAAGGATAATATCGGCGTTAAAGACCTGTTCGAAAACAACTGGGGCAATGTAACCACCACCATCCGGTTAAACCATATTTTTAGCGACCGTTTGTTTTCGAATACCTCGTTAATTTACAACAACTATAATTATACCGTTCGCTTATTAAATGATGCGACCAACTTTAAAGCAACCTCACTGGTTCGGGATTTTAACTTTAAAGAAGATTTTCAGTATTTCAGCAACAAGCATACACTTCGTTTTGGTATCAATGCCACACAGCACCGTATTTCGCCGATTGATATTGATAGCGATGAAGCATCGCAGGTAAATTCGCTTACGCAGGAAAGGCGTTATGGCATAGAATCAGCAGCTTACATTTCTGACGAATGGGCCGTAAACGAACATTTAAACTTTTTATATGGTATACGTTTGGCTGCTTTTTCTTTAATGGGCCCCGGTAATTTTAGTACCTATGATGCTGATGGGAATACCCTGTCGACAGAAAATGTAGCCAAGGGGAAATTTCATAAAAACTACTTTAACCTGGAGCCACGTTTTTCGGTGAGCTATCTGTTTAATGAAGAAAATTCGATCAAGGCTTCTTATAACCGGAATACCCAGAACGTCCATATTTTAACCAACGCTACTTCCAGCTCACCAACCGATCAGTATGTATTGAGCAGTACCAATATTAAACCCGAAATTGCCGATCAGGTGGCTTTGGGGTATTTCAAAAATATTCAGGACAACAATTACGAACTCTCGGGAGAAATTTATTATAAGTGGCTCCAGAATCAGATCGACTATAAAAATGCGGCCGAATTATTGGCTAACTCAAATGTAGAATCAGAACTTTTATATGGAGTAGGCAGGGCTTATGGAATGGAGCTATTTTTTAAAAAGAAATTTGGTAAGCTGAACGGTTGGGTGGGATATACCTTATCGCGTACTGAACGTAAATTTACAGAACTCAATAATGGTAAATATTTTCCCGCACGGCAAGATCGTACGCATGATATTTCGTTAGTGGGTATTTACAACATGACCAAGCGGTGGACATTCTCATCGAGCTTTATTTACAGCACTGGTAATGCCGTTACGTATCCGGCAGGGAAATATACTATAGGTGGCCAGGCTGCTTATTATTATACGCAAAGAAATGCAGGCCGAATGCCTTATAATATGCGTTGGGATGTAAGTGCAACTTTAGAGGGGAAAGTGAGGAAGAAATATCAATCGAGCTGGAATTTTGGAATCTATAATTTATTGGCCCGGAAAAATCCTTATGCCATTGAATTTATTACTGATCCTGATCATCCAGGCAAAACTGCTGCCCAGCAAACTTCGCTGTTCGGTCTTATCCCTTCAATTACCTGGAACTTTAAATTTTAAAAGCATGAAAAAACTGATTATATACTTTTCGCTGTTTACTTTCTGTTTTACAGGCTGCAAGAAAATTATTCAAATTGAAACCGAAAATGCCGATCCTCAACTGGTAATTGAAGGTGTAATTAACGATTCGCTGATCGATCAGCAGATTAAGATCAGCAAAACCATCGGTTATACCGAAGCCAATATTTTTCCGAAAGTTTCGGGAGCAAGCGTAACTGTAACCGATAATAAGGGAAATACTTATGTTTTTAAAGAAGGCACAACACCAGGAACTTATATCAATAAAATGAAGGGCGTGCCAGGTGTTACGTATAATTTAAATGTTACTGCCGAAGGACAAACCTACACCGCCAGCTCAAAAATGCCCAATGTGGTTAAAATGGATTCGATAGGGGTGATTAAAAACTTTTTCTTTGGTCGCGAACGCAAAACTGCTGCTGTATTTTTAAAAGACCCGGTCAACGAAACCAATTTTTACCATTTTAACCTTTATGTAAATGATATTTTATCAGAACGTTTTTATGTAAATAACGATCGTTTAACAAATGGGAACGATTTAAGGATTCAGCTATTTTTTAAACCACCTACTAACGACCACGACAGTGATGAGTTGAATTCGAACGACAAGATTAAAATAGAAATGGAGTGTATCGATTCCAATATTTTCGATTATTGGTATGCTTTAAGTCAGCAATCGAACCGGGGGCCAAACCAGGGTACAACTCCGGCTAATCCAACTTCTAATATCTCTAACCAGGCATTGGGCTATTTTAGTGCCAATACTTACCAGATGTTATCAGCAACTGTGAAATAGTACCCATAAATAAGTCAATTGGTATTATCCAAAACACCTTAGAATTTTTAATGTTAAATAAAACATGAAAGTATTTATAAGTGGCAACATTGCTTCAGTTGGCATAAAAGAACTGGAAGAAAATAATATTTCGATTATCCAATGGAAAGAAAACCGACAGATTACAGCCGAAGAACTGATTGAAGCCTGTCAAGGCCAGGATGCCTTGATCAGCGTCGGGCCAAATAAGATTAATGCCCAATTTTTAAAGGCCTGTAGCCATTTAAAGGTTATTGCTTTACATTCTGTAGGTTACGATCAGGTAGATGTAGCTGCCGCCAAAAAATTAAATATTCCAATCGGAAATACGCCTGGTGTTTTGAGCGGCGCAACTGCCGACACTGCTTTTTTATTGATGCTAGCCGTATCGCGAAAGGCCTTTTTCTCGCACAAAAAAATCATTAAAGGCGAATGGAAAAACTATGAGCCATCACCCGAACTCGGAATTGAGGTAAATGGCAAAACGCTCGGTGTTTTTGGCCTGGGGAAAATTGGATTAGAGATGGCCAAAAAATGTAAGGCTGCCTACCAAATGGAGGTAATTTATCACAACAGATCGCGTAACGAAGAAGCTGAAAAAGAAATCGGAGCCAAATATGTTTCGTTCAAAGAGCTTTTGACACAAAGTGATGTATTATCTGTACATACTGCGCTAACGCCCGAAACTAAGAGTAAATTTACGCTTGATGTTTTTAAACAGATGAAACCCAATTCGATTTTTATTAACACGGCCAGAGGTGGTATTCAAAATGAAAAAGATTTGATCCAGGCGCTCGAAGAAAAAATCATTTGGGGAGCAGGTTTAGATGTAACCAATCCGGAGCCAATGGATAAAGATAATCCTTTGCTATCAATGGAAAGTGTTGCTGTTTTGCCACATATCGGCTCAGCTACCGAAGAAACCCGAGCGGCCATGGCACGGATTATTGTTAAAAATGTTCTGGCTGGTTTAAAAGGAGAGAAGTTGCCGTTTGAGGTATAAGAGGAGAATGAAAATTTTCTGTTGGGTTAATAGTTAATGGTTTATAGTCTGATGGCCATGATCCCTTAACTACTCAAATCTAAAATGGTTGATAGTCTGTTAGCTATTGGCTATGGACTATCAACCATTGGACTGCCTACACTAATCTATTTTACGGTGTACTTAAATACCGATCTTCCTAAATTTCCGTTAGCATCTATACCCTCGATAATTACTTTATACTGGCCTTTGCCATCTGCATTGTAATATTCGAAAGAAGTATTGCCCGTAGCATCGGTTACCACTTTAGGGTTCCAGTAAATGGTAGTTCTTAAATCATTGCGGTTCATGCTTGCAGGAACATCGTATTTTGGAGAATAGAACTGTTTTTCTTTGTTGTAACCCTGTGGTGAGAAAGTAAGTTCGTAGTATTTGGGTAGCATATCCATCAGCTGCGCTTTAGATATTTTAGTGCCTTTAGGTGCTTTCTTTTGATTGAATACAATAACCCCATTTACATTGTTTGCCCGGTTTACCAAGCCTAATTCATCTCTTAAAAATACCTCAACTGATTCGATCTGGTTGGCATCAAGCGTATTGATCTGGTTTACATCCACATTCATGCCATTGATAAAGATACCCATCGGGATTTTTTTGCCCTGGTTATAATCTCTGCTCACGTAGAAATTGTTATCTGCAAAAGTAACACCAGCCAACATGCCCTGTAAACAGTTAATCAGTAAACCACAACCTTTTAATCTATCTCCACTCACTTCATGGTCGGCCATTTGGCTAAGCCCGCTTAATGCCGGATAATCTTTATGGCTTACTTTTGGAACAACAGCTGCTTTAATGTTTACATCTTTTAAAGTGTGTAAATAAGCATATTGTCTTTTGCTGTTATCCAGGTAGCTGGTTAAAGCACTATCGATGTTTAAAACCTCTTCAGCAGCACTAAAGTTTCTCGTTAAAGAAGGAACAGGTGCACCGTTTAAGCTTAATGTCATGTTTTTATAGTTCATGTTGTACTTAGCGGTAATGGTAACTTTAGATGAATCGTTAAACATCAGGTTTTGGAATTTAAAATTCCCAACAGGATCTGTGGTAGCTTCTAAATTAAAACGTTTATCGGGAATGGTTAATAACAACGATCCTTTTCTAACCGGAATACCGTTATTCTGGCGTAAAATACCCGAAATTTCGATGCCTTGTTCGGGTAAGAAATCAATTTTAGGTAATTTATTGGCAATAATATCAGTGTATTTGAAACTGCGGTAGCCCTGGGTAAGTAACAATACATCTAAATCTGCGTTTTTCTTCGCATCGGGTGCATTAAAGTAATAATTTGCTTTTTCGATATAACCCTTAACATCGCTGCTTAATAATAGCCCTGTTAATATCGTACTGGTTGCGTCCTCACTTGATGGAACCTTCGACTCATCTACAACAGCTACCGAGAAGCTACCTTCTACAGGGGCGCCGTCTTTTTTAGCCGCCACATTTATTTTAACCTTTTTCTTGATTCCGTAAGTAGTTGCAGCACTGGTTAAAGTTACGGCCATGGTATTTTTATGCTGAACAAAAACCAAGCGTTCGCTTAAGGGTTTACCAAATTCATTAAATAAGGTAAACTGTGCAATTCCATTCGGGAATTTAGATTTAAGTACGGTCGTATTGTATTCTTTGTTTGATAATGCTGTTTGTGCACCATAGCAGATCACGCCTTTGCTCTGCGCAATTAAATAAAGCTTTTTGCCTTGGTTTTGCTCAAAGAAAGCATCATTKGCTGCAATTTTTATGGCCACATTATCGGCGCTGCTATTATCTATATTTATGGCAACACCATTTGCTGCCACTGCAGGCAAATTATAATTTTGAGTAGTGCCATCAGCATAAGTAACTGTCGCTTTGTAGGTTTTTCCAGCTTCGGCCAATAAGTTGAAACTGCCCATTCCTAAATGCTGAGCGGTAAAAGTAGTAACAGTTTTGCCATCGTTATCCGTTACTGTGCCTTTAGCGTTAATGCCCAAACCATCACTTTTAATGGCTTTAAAGGCTACCTTGTTGGTTAAGCCGGCAATTAAACTTCCACCTTCAGGGAAAAATTGAAAATCTTTGCTTACGATAGCGTTTTTAAGTTGAAAGCTACTGCTTGCCACATCTTTATCAGTTGTATTGATGCTGGTAATCAGTTCGCCTTTTTGTAATTGATATTCTGCCTTTTGTGCATTGCTCATGGCTATTGTTAAAAAGCCATTGGCATCTGTTGTGCCCCTTCCTTTGGCAATAACGGTATAACTGGTAACCACTTGCCAGCTTACATTTTTATTGGCATAAGGTTTATTATTGGCATCTTTAAATTGTACGCGTGCATCAATTTTTTCTAACTTATCAGTAGAGGTATTTTTATAAGTGATATGGGTTTTCACTTCCTTGTCAATGGCTTCCCCTACATAAAAAGTCTTGTTAAAATAAGCAGGATCTTCACTGTTTAGCATCCACAAAGTATAAGCCCTGATATGGTAGTTACCTTGTTTATAATTAATCTGATCTAAGGGGAAACTGCCGTAAGCAAAACCACCGGTAATGGGTAGTTTTAGGGTTTGGATAAGCGAATCTTTCTGATTGATCACATCAACATAAATGATCTTACTAATTGCAGATAAGAAATTCTGGTTTTCGGTAACATATGCTTTAAACCAAACCGTATCGGCAACGGCGTAATAGGGTTTATCGAAATGAAGATAAATTTTTTCTGCAGGATAATCGCTCAATACCTTATTCGTTTTGGTAATGATGCTGTTTATGCTAATGGTGTCGGTTTGTGCCGACGAAGAAAAACTTAGTGCTGATAGAAGTGACAGTATTATAAACGATAATCTAAAAATCTTCATGTATTGGATATTAAATGCTAAGCCCGTAAATATATCCAATTATAAATAGAGCACATAAAATGTGATGATGTTTAACATTTTTTTACAAAAGATTTAAGTTCATTGGTCATTAGTTCACTGGTTCATTCCCCGTATACCGTCCTCCTGAACTTGTTTCAGGATCTAATATGTGAGTACTTTTTAGGTTAACCGGTTAATTGTTTAAATCGGTTAATCGACTCCAAACGCCAAACTCCCAGCGCCAAACTAACTATTCTAAAACAAAACAAGCCGCTAAATAGCGGCCCGTTTTAAATATAGTGTTGTTTGCCTGTTATTTAAACTCGATCAAAAATTCTTCTTTAGGTGAACGTACTTTTTTAAGGTTTACCAACCAATCGCCAGCTTCATCCCTGTTTCCTAATGGCAATAGGGTAACACTTTTTAAGCCTTTTTTATCTAAACCTAAAAGTTCATCTAAAGCAGGGCCATTAAAGCCTTCCATTGGTGTGGCATCTACTTTTAACAAAGCTGCTTCTGCAATGGCAATGCCGAAACCGATATAAGCTTGACGGGCTGCATGGTTAAAGTTTTCTTCAGCAGTTCTGGATAATACCATGCCTTTTAATTGTGCTTTGTAAGCATCAGTTCCACTTTCTGGTAAGCCACGTTCAGCGTTCATTCTGCTAAAAACGGCATCAATACCTTCTTCAGTATAGTTCTCGTTGGCTGCGAAAATCAATAGGTGAGAAGAATCGATAACCTGCGATTGGTTATAAGCAATCGGTGCGATTTTCTCTTTTAACTCCTGGTTGGTTACCACAATCACTTTAAATGGCTGTAAACCAGATGATGTTGGTGCCAAGTGTGCTGCAGCAATAATTTTATCAACCTTTTCTTGTTCAACAGGTTGACCGTTCATTTTCTTAACGGCATAACGCCAGTTTAGGGCATCTATTAAGCTCATATTTTTGAAGATTTTTTTTAAATTTTATGAAGCAAATATGGAGATAAGGAACAAACCTATTGTTGATGTATGGTAAGAAAAATTTTTGTTTGGGCTCCGTTGGCTGAAGCCAGCGGTAAAGAGGAGGCTTAGCCGTTGACTTCAGTCAACGGAATAAGATGCGAAATAAAGAAACAGGATTGGTGTCTCACCGACCGAAATGGAAAAGAGCTTTATTAAAATTAGAAAATGAAAGGCTTGTGGTTCTTGGAGGTTTTCGGCCCCGCTTTGCGCTTTATACCGATGAAGGATCGGTATGTTCGCTGCAATCGGGTTTAGGAACAAGGGTTTGTGCGCCCTGCAACCCCCAAAATGAAAAACTGTTTTGGCCACTTAGCCCTGGTTAAAGCGTTACCCCAATGTCATTAAGTTAAGGAGAAAACAAAAAACATTGTCATCCTGAGCCTGTCGAAGGACAAATGTTTTATTTATTTCGA
>NZ_JBFTQI010000114.1:0-10478 GCF_056398925.1 Pedobacter sp. 01T416_2 | reverse complement strand
CAATTGAATACTATCGTTTGGTGAGCTTTTGAGGTACAATTTCAGGTAGCCATTGCCAGTCCAGCCATATACTTTTTTATCAGGTTCTTTTGAACCGTCGAATTTTAAAAAGGGTTTACTTTCCTGAGATACCAATAGGTTATTTGACCTATCGGAAGTGAATACAACCCCACCTTGATAGTTAACCGCCCCCCAATCAGATTGCGTACTATTTAAAGCTTTTTGATTGATCAGTTCGATTTTTTTAGGATTTTTGATCCATTTCAATGCCGAATCGCAAGAGGAAAGCCAAACAGTCTGCTGTTTTTCTGATATATTTTGTTTTTTACTGATATAATCCAAATACTGGGCTTTTGCCTCGCTATATTTTGAATTGTGCTGTAAAGCTTTGGCATAATCAAGTGTGTTTTCGATATTACTGCCCGGCATTTTAGCCACAATGGCATACCAGCTTTCTGCCTGCTTATAGTTGTAAACAAACGAATAAGCCATTGCCAAACGCTCGGCCGCATGTAAAGTTTCTTTCTTTTTATAGGCTTGTTCGTATAAATCAATTGCCTTGGTGTAATTAAACAGCTCATACTGTTTGTCAGCATCTTTTAAAACATACTGTGCATTTGCCAAAAAACTGAATGCAAATAAACAATATGCAGAAAAGCAGGTACCTATTAAAAATTTCTTCATTATGTTGTTCTGGTCATTAGGTCAAAAATATTTAATATTATCTGTTTTAAAACACCCTCGGCGTTGCCATTCTGATGTTTGATCTGATGAAGGAATAAGCGATCGAAATCTCATGCGTTCCGCTACTATAGCCCTGTAAAGGACCTATTGAGAAATCGTAACCATAACCGATCCTGATTTTATCTGATGGAAAAATCTGTATTGCTGCAACAGCAGAGTTTCGGGGTGTAAGGTCTCGCTGCAGATAACTTTTATCATACAGTTTTACTCCGGTCCGGTAGGAACCGCCAACCCACAGATATTCTTTAATCAATAAGAATGCATTTACATCTAAACTGGTTGGGCCGCCACGGTCATCCTTTAACAGAAATGAGGGTTTGATCTGAAAATCTTCCGAAAGTGGGAACAGTGCTCCGGCTGTAAGGTAATAATGTGGTTTAGGCTGTGGGATAAAAGCATAACGATCGATATTGATGTAAGTGGCAATCAGGTTATCTACCGAAAAACCAGCATAGTATTTGTCGTTTGCAAAATAAACCCCTGCCCTGGCATCGGGCACAATGGTACTTTGCACCCCTACTGGTTGATTAGGTTCTGGATTGTTTGGATTGAGCATAGAACCATCGATACCCAACTGCACCATTCCAACGCCAAGGCCAAGCGCCAATCTCGAACTGCCATCATCATTCATCCTGATGCGGTACGAATAATTACCGTAAATGCTCAGGTTGGTCTGTGCGCCAAGTTTATCGCTCGCTACCTGAAGGGCCAAGCCTACGTTACCGCTGTTTGCAATGGCATCTACCGCCAACGACATGCTTCTCGGTGCCCCGGTTATCCCCGTCCACTGGCTCCGGTAAAAGCTATGCACATTCAGTACTTCTTTGTAGCCTGCATAAGCTGGATTGATGTAAATTCCGTTAAACATATACTGACTGTACTGGGCGTCCTGTTGTGCGGATGCCGGCCTCGAAAGCAATAAAAACGAACCCGCTATTAACAATATTAATTTCTTCATCATCTTAATATCTTAAAGTGCAGCCCGATTTTAAAAACCTGACTGCACTAAGCCTCTTATCTTATTTTTTAAACGCTCTGATTAATGTAATGTAACCTTTAAACACTTCGTACTGATCGCTTCCTGCTTTTTTAACACGCAATAAGTAGTAGTAAGTACCTTCGTTTAATCCCTCACCTGTCCAGTTGTTCTGGTAACCTTTGGCACGGAATACCTCATTGCCCCAACGGTTAACAATCTGCAGTTCGTTAACTGGGTATTGGTTAATGCCCAAGATTTCGAAGGTATCATTTATACCATCACCGTTTGGCGTAAACAGATTAGGTATGGTAAGGCCAGCGAAGTTAGCCGTTAAGGTTACCGCTGCCACATTGGTATAATAACCATAGGCATCTTTCACCCTATAAGTAAAGGTATCATCGCCGGTGTAACCAGGATCAGGTGTGTAGGTAATCGTACCGTCAGCGTTTACCGTTACTTTACCATGTTGAGGCCGGCCTACAACTTCTACTGTTAATTTATCAAGGGTAGAATTTCCAGGATCATCATTTGCCAATACATTAATGGTAACCGATTTATTTGCCACTGTACCACCAACATCATCAACCGCTTTTGGCGATTTAGGGAATGCAATAACTGTTGCAGCATTATTGTTTTCGGAGGTTCCTGAAACATCGGTTACATTAACACCACCAAGTGTTTTGGCATTTACCGTTGCGGTATTGGTTACTGTTCCCAGGTCTTTATCGGCCTGAGTTAAGGTGTATACTTCAACATCGGTTGTAGTCGCTCCCGGAGCAAGTCCACCAGTTACTGTGATCACCTTGTTGTTTAAACCAAGCTTAGCATCGGTTAAAGTAATGGTATTTAAAGTATTGGTTCCTGTGTTCTTAATTGTAAACGTATAGGTTACCTGATTACCGCTAAATGCCGCTGTTTTAACCAAAGCTATAGCACCCATCACTGGAATCTGCGTTACAGTTGCCGTATTGTTGTTTTCAGCTGTACCAGAGATATCGCTAACTGAAACATTTGCCGGTGTTTGACCAGTAATGGTTGCACTGTTGGTTACGCTTGCAGCATCTTTATCTGCTTGTGTTAACTGGTAAACATAACTATCAGTTACTGTTGCGCCTGGAGCAAGTGTGCCAGGAATTACCCTGTTTAATCCAAGTTTAGCGTCCACTAAAGTGATGATGTGCAGGGTTACATTTCCAGTATTTTTAACGCTGAAATTGTAAGTAATGCTATTTCCATCAGTACTTAGCGTACCTGTTTTAACCAGAGTGATGGTAGATGCCGGAGCAATTAACGTTACGGTAGCGTCATCAGCAGCAGGCGTACCCGGATCGTCTGATCTAGGTTTATTCAACGTACCACCGTTTGGCGTTTGTGCTGTTGCCGAAGCCTGGTTGCTAAACGAACCTGCATTTACCTCGGTTAAGGTAATGGTGTGCCTTGCGGTTACCGTAACACTTACGCCTGGTGCCAGACTTGCTATGCTAACCGGAATGATTGATCCTGCATCGGCACCGACATCTGTAACCGCCACATTTGTTAGGGTTACGTTGCCTGTATTGGTTACCACAATGTTGTAATTAATTACATCGCCAACCTTGCTCACCGTATTGGTAGCTGCTTTGGTTAAACTTATTGCTGGAGCTGCTACCAAGCTTACCGTTACCGGAATAGTTACGGTAGTAGTACCACCTTTACCATCGCTTACAGTTACAGTGAAAGTATCGTTACCCACATAACCAGAAGTTGGTGTATAAGTATAAGTACCATCAGTATTTACCACTACTGTACCATGTGCTGGCGGAGTGCTTACTGTAAAAGTTAAAGCGTCGCCATCTACATCGCTTGCGGTTATTGTTCCGCTGGCTGCTGTATTTTGCGGTGTGGTAATGGCTGGCGAAGTTGCTACTGGTGCATCATTTACCGGAGTTACAGTTACTGAAATGTTTACTGTTGTTGTACCACCCTTACCATCGCTTACTGTCACGGTGAAAGTGTCGGCACCATTATAGTTAGGTGCTGGCGTATAGGTGTATGTACCATCCTTATTTACCACAACTGTACCATGTGCAGGAGGCGTGCTTAGCGTTAAGGTAAGTGGATCACCATCTGCATCGGTAACCGTTATTGTTCCGTTAATCGGGGTATCTTCAGGAGTAGTAATGGCAGGTGCACTTGCAACAGGTGCACGGTTATCTCTAATGTTAACAGTAGCAGGTATTGTACTTGCCGTGATTAATGCATTATTTGTTGTTGCATTCATCGTTAAAATTACCGTTTCATTTCCTTCGTTAAGATTATCATTAAGTACAGGAACAGGAACTGTTACCGTTTTTTGTCCGGCAGGTATGGTTACTGTTGTACCTATTGAAGTATAATCTGCACCACTTGTTGCTGTACCTGTTACGGTATACGTAATCTGCGTATCGGTTGTTGATACGTTACTTAAAGTAAAGGTAAACTGACCAGGTGTTGAAGGTTCTGCTCCATCGGCTGTTGTGCTTACTGTAACTGTTGTATTTGATCCATCCAGAATATTAATCGTTGCAGGAGCATTGCTTACCGTTACCGCAGGATTACCCGAAACGGTTAAGGTACCAATTACGGTTTCTGTTCCTTCTACAACTGCATCAGCTGATACCGGAATCGTAATGGTTGCCGTAATTTGACCAGCAGGAATAGTGACCGTTTTGGTTACAATCGGACTGTAGTCGCTGCCTTCTGTTGCTGTGCCACCTAAGGTATAAGTAAGCTGCGTATCGGTTGCTGATGCTTTACTTAATGTTACAGTGAAGGTTCCATTTACAGGCCCACTTTCGTTACCGTTTATACCTGCGGTAATTGTTGCTATCGAAGCATCGTTATCGATAATGGTTGTGCTTGCCGCATTTGTAGCAATAGTTACCAAACCACCTGTTATATTGCTAATGCTTGCGCTAAATGTTTCGTTCGTTTCAACAATATTATCATCGTTAATTGGAACGGTAAACGTTAAGGTAGCACCGGCAGCAGCACCTGCAGGGAATGTTAATGTTCCGTTAGTGGTGGTATAGTCTAAACCAGCTATTGCCGTTCCGTTGCTTGTTGCATAATCAACTGTAAATGCATTTTGAACAGCTGCATTTAAGGTAACGGTAAAGGTAGCAGTACCTGCCGCTTCGTTAACCGTTGGACTGGTAGAGATACTCACACTCGCATCATTGTTATCGGCAATATTGATTGTTGCTACAACATTGCTCACACTTACTGCTGGGTTTCCAGCGCTGGTTAATGTAGCTATAACTGTTTCAGTACCCTCAACAACCGCATCTGTTAATACCGGAATGCTAATGGTCGCTGTGGTTTGACCCGCAGGGATGATAATGGTTTTGGYAATCGCAGTATAATCGCTGCCCTCGGTTGCTGTACCTCCTAAAGTATAAGTAATCTGGGTATCGGTGGCGGATGCTTTACTTAATATTACGATGAACGTTCCGTTTGCAGGGCCGTTTTCGTTACCATCAATACCTGCCGTAATGGTAGCCACTGCAGTATCGTTATCAATAATGGTAGTGGTTACCGTACCCGTAACAATGGTTACCAATCCACCTGAAACATTATTAATTGTACCACTAAAGGTTTCGTTCGGTTCAACAATACTGTCATCATTTATTGGAACGGTAAACGTTAGGCTTGTGCCCGCAGCAGCACCAGCAGGGAATGTTAACGTTCCGCTGGTTGTGGTATAATCGAAGCCTGCAGTTGCAGTTCCATCACCAGTAGTGTAAGCTACCGTAAATGCATTTTGAACAGCAGCACTTAGTGTTACTGTAAACGTGGCTGTTCCTGCCGACTCATTAATGATTGGATCAGTTGAAATACTTACTGTTGCCGTATTGTTATCAATAATATTAATACTAGCCGGAACATTACTGATTGTAATTAAAGGATTACTAGAAGTTAGCAATCTAGCAATAACCGTTTCAGTACCTTCCACCATTGCATCGGTTAATACCGGAATGGTAATCGTTCCAGTAGTTTGACCTGCAGGAATGGTAATGGTTTTGGTTACAATTGTGCTATAATCGCTGCCTTCAGTTGCTGTTCCTGTTAAGCTATACGTAAGCTGTGTATCGGTAGCTGATGGATTATTCAAGGTAACTGTAAATGTTCCGTTAACCGGTCCGTTTTCATTTCCTGATGTACCTGGCGTTATCGAAGCAATTGAAGAACCACTATCGGTAATATTCACTGTTGCAGGTATAGTGCTGGCAATGATCGAACCGTTGTTCGTCGCGGCATTCATGGTTAAGATAACCGTTTCCGTTCCTTCCACAATATTATCATTTAATACCGGTACCGATACAGTTGCCGTAGTCTGTCCGGCTGGAATAGTTACGCTATTACCAATAGCTGTATAATCGGTTCCGCTGATCGCCGTTCCACTTAGCGCATAGGTAATTTTGGTATCGGTGGTCGATATACGATTTAACGTAAAGGTAAACTGACCTGATGTAGCAGGCTCGGCTCCATCTGCTGTTGCAGATACTGTTACCATAGCATCTGTATTATCTGTAATGTTAATGGTTGCCGGTGTACCGCTTACTGTTACCAATGGATTTCCAGAGCTCGTCAATGTCGCAATAACAGTTTCGGATCCTTCAACAATTGCATCGGCCGATACTGGAATAGTAATTATTCCAGTGGTTTGACCAGCAGGAATGGTGATGGTTTTGGTTACAATTGAAGCGTAATCACTTCCTTCAGTTGCTGTTCCACTTAAAGTATATGTAATCTGGGTATCGGTAGATGCTGGTTTACTCAAAGTAACTGTAAATGTTCCGTTTACTGGCCCACTCTCGTTTCCTGAAGTACCTGGCATAATACTTGCCATAGACGAGTCGTTATCGGTAATGGTTACCGTTGCAATACCGTCTGCAATGGTTACCAGTCCACCAGTTACATTACTGATTAATCCGTTGAAAGTTTCGCTTGGTTCTACCAGATTATCATCAATAACCGGCACAGTAAAGGTTAAGCTCGAACCTGCTGCAGAACCTGCAGGGAACGTTAATGTTCCGCTGGTTGCAACATAATCTAAGCCAGCAACTGCTGTTCCGTTCGACGTATTATAATCAACACTAAATGCATCCTGTACTGCTCCGCTTAAGGTTACGGTAAAGGTTGCCGTGCCTGAAGCTTCATCTACATTGGTTTGGAATAGTGAGATACTCGCAGCTACCGAATTGTTATCCAGAATATTAATGGTTGCAGGCGTATTGTTTACCGTTACCAAAGGATTATTGGTATTTGTTAAGGTAATCACCACCGTTTCATTTCCTTCTACCACTAAATCAGTTACCACAGGGATCGTTATTGTTCCTAAAGTTTGACCAGCTGGTATGGTAATGGTTCGGGTAATCGCGGCATAATCGTTGCCTTCGGTAGCTGCTCCGCCAACAGTGAAAGTAATCTGGGTATCAGTAGATGATGGATTACTTAATGTCACGGTATATGATCCGTTTACTGGTCCGTTTTCATTTCCATTTGTACCCGCTGTGATGGTTGCTACTGAAGTGTCGTTATCTGTAATGGTTACAGTTGCCGATGATGTACCAAGGGTAACTACGCCACCCGTAACATTGCTTAGTGCGGCACTTAATGTTTCTGATGGTTCAACGATGTTATCATCATTAATTGGAACCGTGAACGTTAATGTTGCACCTGCCACTGAATTTGCAGGAAAAGTTAAAGTTCCACTAGTGGGTGTATAATCTGCACCTGATGTTGCGGTACCATTGGCAATAGCATAATTCACGCTGAAGCCATTCTGTACGGCATTGCTTAAAGTCACAGTAAAGGTTGCTGTACCTGCGTTTTCATTAATTATTGGAGTGGTTGATAGGTTTACTTTAGCCACATCTTCATCAATGATATTAATTGTTGCCGTTGTGTTATTCACCGTAATTACCGGATTGCTTGAAGCTGTTAAGGTCGCAATTACCGTTTCGGTACCTTCGGCCAATACATCTGCCATTACCGGAATAGTAATGGTTCCTGTGGTTGCACCTGCAGGGATGATGATTGTTTTGGTAACGGCACCATAATCGGCACTTTCTGTTGCTGTTCCGCTTAAGGTGAAAGTTAATGTTGTTGGTGTAGCTGATGGATTACTTAGCGTAACATTAAACACTCCATTTACAAGACCATTTTCATTGGCATTGGTACCAGCAGTGATGGTTGCCACCGCGCTATCATTATCCGCAATATTTACAATTGCCGGACTTGCACCGATAGCAACTTCTGCCCCAACCACATTACTTAATCCAACGGTAAACGATTCTGAATTTTCAATCAGGTGATCATCAATTATCGGAATAACTACATTGAACACTGTACCTGCCGGCGAATTTGGCGGGAAGGTTATGGTTCCACTGGTTGAGGTGTAATCTAATCCAGATAGCGCTGTTCCGTTTGCTGTTTTATAATCAACAGTAAAGCTATTTTGAACTGCAATATTTAAGGTAACCGATAAAGTAACGGTACCAATTGCCTCGCCAATGCTGGCTGCGTTGATCGAAATACTTACGTTAGCTGTATTGGCATCGAGAATATTGATGCTTGCGGGCGTGGTATTTATTGTAATGGCAGGATTATTCGACGTACCCAAGGTAGCAATAACCGTTTCGGTACTTTCTGCTACTGCATCAACAATTACAGGAATACCGATTGTTCCGGTAGTTTGACCTGCAGGGATCGTAATCGTTTTGGTTACGATGTTAGTGTAATCGGCTCCCTCTGTTGCGGTTCCGCCCAAAGTATAGGTAATCTGTGTATCGGTAGCCGATGGATTACTTAAGGTTACTATAAATGTTCCGCTCACCGGACCAGTTTCGCTACCATTTGTACCTGGGGCAATGCTGGCCACAGCAGTATCGTTATCTGTAATGGTAACATTACTTGTTGACGTTCCTATGGTTACAAATCCACCTTGAATATTGCTTAGTACAGCACTCAAAGTTTCTGATGGCTCAACCAGATTATCATCACTAATCGGAACCGTGAACGTTAATGTTGCACCTGCCGGCGAATTTGCAGGGAATATCAATGTACTTGTAGTAGCGGTATAATCTAAACCAGCTGTAGCTGTTCCATCTACCGTTTTATAATCAACACTGAATGAGTTTTGTACTGCTGTACTTAAAGTAACCGTAAAGGTTGCCGTTCCAGCCGCTTCATTTATTGTTGGTGTGCTAGAAATGCTTATGGTAGCGGTATTGTTATCGAGAATATTAATGTTAGCAGGATTATTATTTACACTAACCAATGGGTTGTTTGAAGTACCCAAAGTAACTACAACCGTTTCTGCTCCTTCTACTACCGCATCTGCCAATACCGGAATAGTAATGCTTCCCGTAGTTTGACCAGCTGGAATGGTGATGGTTTTCACAATTGTGGTATAATCAATTCCTTCCGTTGCTGTTCCTCCTACGGTATAAGTCAGCTGTGTATCGGTTGCCGATGGATGACTTAAGGTTACCGTAAATGTTCCATTTAGCGGACCGTTCTCATTACCATTTGTTCCTGCCGTAATAGTGGCAATCGCGGTATCGTTATCCGTAATATTAACCGTTGCTGGTGTTGTACTTGCAGTAATAGAAGTATTGTTTGTTGTGGCAAGCATGGTTAACACCACAGTTTCGGTTCCTTCTACCAGGTCATCATTCAATACCGGCACACTCACCGTAGCAGTTGTTTGTCCTGCCGGAATGGTTACCGTTGTACCAATTGAGCTATAATCGGTTCCGCTTGTGGCAGTTCCATTTACCGAATAAGTAATCTTTGTATCTGTTGTAGAAACATGACTCAGGGTAAAAGTAAACTGACCTGCAGTAGTTGGCTCTGCACCATTGGCAGTAGCCGTTACCGTTATTGTTGCGGTGGTATTATCGGCGATATTGATACTTGCAGGTGTATTGCTTACCGTTACCAACGGATTACCAGAGTTAGTTAAGCTAACCACAACGGTTTCTGTTCCTTCAACAATATTATCGGTTAATACCGGGATAGTAATAGTACCAGTAGTTTGTCCGGCTGGGATAGTGATCGTTTGCGTTACAATCGGACTATAATCGCTACCCTCTGTTGCTGTACCAGCAAAAGTATAAGTAATGGTGGTTGGCTGTGATGATGGATTGCTTAAGGTAACTACAAATGTCCCATTCACCGGACCATTTTCAGCACCATTTGTTCCAGCAGCAATAGTGGCAACCGAACTATCATTATCAATAATGTTAACTGTAGCTGGCGTTGTACTWGCYGTRATTGAAGCATTRTTKGTKGCAGCWGCCATAGTYAAAATAACYGTTTCMGTRCCTTCTGCAATRTTATCRTYCARTACCGGTACACTTACTGTTGYWRTKGTTTGTCCGGCAGGGATRGTTACYGTTRWTCCGATTGCGGTATAATCTACTCCGCTTGTGGCGGTTCCACCAACACTATACGTAATCTGTGTATCAGTWGTWGMTACATTACTTAAGGTAAAGGTAAATAAACCTGGTGTAGTTGGCTCTGCCCCATCGGTTGTTGCCGCAACACTTACCGTTGCTGTAGTATGATCAGCAATATTAATGCTTGCAGGACTATTGTTTATTGTTACCAATGGGTTTCCAGAGGTAGTTAATGTAGCCAATACAGTTTCTGTTCCTTCTACTATTGCGTCGGTTAATACCGGAATGGTAATGGTCGCTGTAGTTTGTCCCGCTGGGATAATGATGGT
>NZ_JBFTQI010000113.1:0-10527 GCF_056398925.1 Pedobacter sp. 01T416_2 | reverse complement strand
GAGTTTGGTCAGTTCTTTTTCGTTGAGGATAAATGCTTCAGGCTTCCCGGTAAAAACTTCTTTTTCGATCAGTATGGTTTTGGGCCTGGTTAATTTAAGCGCAAGCCAAATGCCTAAAGCTGTAAAAATAACAGCTATCGAACCAGCATAAATTTCGAACGCATGGTTGATGATAATGAAACGAAGTTCAAGCCATTTCAGTAAAAACAGTAGTGCAGCCAGGAAAACCCCATATAAGATTACGCTTTTATTTTTAGCGAGAAAATTCGATGTGTTTGCCATTGGTTATCTGTTAATCAAAAATAAGGAATTTAGTCTGAAGTAGTCAAATTCTACCATCTAAATACAGAAAGTAAGGCGTTTGAATCTGAAGGAGAAGCAAATGCCAGAGGTTGTGGTCTTTATAATTAATAGACAGGGAAATACAGACATAAAACACGATCTGTTGCACTTTTTAAGCAGATGCGGTAATTTTCTGGTGACTTTGATAAAATAAGCGCAATAAAGATTATAAATTAGCAAAAAAATAAATAACAATACCTATGAAAATTACGCTTTATGCACTCTTACTTTCCGTTGTTTTAATTGGCTGCGGTAAATCTGAAAAAGCCTACAAGGCAAGATCGTTTGCTGCCAGTGACGATTTTAATGTTTTCCCGAAATCGAAGAAAAATGTACTTACTATCGTAAAAACAGATTCTGGTGCTATGGCAGCAGCCGATCGCTTTGCCATTCAATATAAAGACACCACTATAATTGTTGACGATGCTCCAAATGCCGCTGCGCAGAAATTTATTGTTGCATCATTCATCAACACACAAAAAACAGCTGTTTTAGTACAGGTAGCCAATGAAACAGGTAAAATGGCTCCTTTTTATATCATTTCTGTTAATGATGGAAAAACCGAAGTGGTGAGCTTGAATAAACCATCAAAAGGTGCTGAAGATAAAAAATATACAAACGGTTTAGAAGAATTAACACGTAGTAATATTTTGGTGAATAACGATTTTTTTATCACAACTATAAATTCAAGGGTTTATCCTATTAAGAGACAAAATCCTGACGAACGTATCCAGGGGAAATTTTTTATGTACTCTAGTGATAAAACCACACTAGCCTTTTTAACCGCCAATTCTTTGTACCAGGTAAATACGGCAACGGGCGAAACTTTTAACCTGCCATTGCCAGCAGCATTAATAAATGAAACTGAAACCCTTGTTGGAAATATTCAAAGAGATTATACCTGGGTAGCGAATGCAAATGGAACATCTTTCTTAAAGAAAAATGCTGATGATGACCGCATTGTAGATATTAAGGAGTTTAAGCACTAAGATTTTGTGAAGTTTTATTGGTTGGGGCTATACTATGTTTTAACTCAATTAGAATTGTTGTCAGTTTGAGGGATAATTTATTGTATCAACACCAATATAAATTACAAGAGATGAGTCGATTAGAAGTATCGTCATTTCAACCGTAGTGTTCCAAAGGAACTCCTTCGGAGGAGAAATCTTTAACTTCGATTTCAATAACATAGCTCAAAGATCTCTCCACTCCGCTGTGCTTCGGTCGAGATGACGATCTTTCTATTGGATCCTGCTAATTTGAGCCTGTCGAAGGGCTTTTTTAGTCGAAACAAAATATTTGTCCTTCGGCAGGCTACCTTTGATGTTATTTGGTAATAATATAAATATGAACGATTTATGCMGGATTTGTATTTCCGCCCAACTAGGCCGTAGCACCGTATCACCGTTCTACTTAGACCCGGCCTAACAAATTTTTCGGGCCGCACTCCTCAAGCCAACGCCCTAGCTTCGAAAGAAAAATTTTCAGCCGGCATTTTTTGTTTCTTTTTGATGCCAAAAAGAAAGAGCCTTTCGGTGGCGGCGAGCCGAGGCAAGACCGCGCCTTAGGGCAAAAGAAATTAATTAAACGTCACTCACATTGATTTTTATATAATAAATTACCCTTCAGGATGACAATATTTTTCCCCCTAAATAAGTCCAATTTAAGCTAAACCACCATTGTTCTAAAGGTGAGGTTTATCCTTGGTTTACTTACTTTTTTGGTTGGTGGAAGGCGGTGCAGCCAATTGGTTTGTGTTTCATCTTTCATCACCAATAAACTTCCATTTTCTAAAAATAAGGTTACCGTTTCTTTAGTTTTTTTGTGTTTGAAAAGAAATCTTCGCTCAGCGCCGAAACTTAATGATGCAATGGCAGAATCTTTAGCTAAGGCCTTCTCGTCATCGCTATGATAAGCCATTCCTTCATCACCGTTGTGGTATAAATTAAGTAAACAAGAGTTAAATGCGGTACCTGTTTGTTCCTCTGATATTTTTTTTAGCTCCAGTAACTCCTTTGTCCATGGTAAGGCCATTTTCGATTTATTGGAGTAGGTATAAGAATAGGCTTCATCTCCGTACCAGGCTACTTTTCTTTTGGTGATGATGTGTTTGCCCATAATAAAAGCTTCGTCATTCTTCCATTCAATAGTATTCATCAGCACATCGAAATAATGATCAGCTTCTTGTATCGGAAATAATTTTCCATAATAATTTACTGTTCCATCGTATGGGAGCAGATTTTGGTTAACATCTATTGTAGTGTTGAATAAATCCATTGTTTATATGCTGTGTTTAAGCAATGCCCGCAAGGGCGGTAACCATGTTGAAGCGCTTCATCTACAGAACGGAAAAATACACGGTTTTCTTTCTTCATCCGCTTTCCCGATCTGCATTTAAGTAATCCGTAAATCTTCAACCGGGCATTTCCGCCAAGGCAAATATCTTTGTTTTTTAAATGTTTTTTGAGTTCTTCCGTTGAAATATCTGCATGTTTGATCATACAGGGTTAGACATTAGTTTTTGCGGCCTCCCAACCAATCATGGCTGTTTTTCTGTTCACTCCCCAATGGTAACCGCCCAAAGCACCGCTTGATTGTATTACCCGGTGACAAGGAATGAGAAAGGCTACCGGATTATCGCCAATCGCTGTACCCACTGCTCTGGATGCATTAGGATTTTGTAATTGTTTGGCAATGTTACCATAAGTGGCCAATTTACCCATAGGGATTTTTAACAAAGCTTCCCAAACTTTTAACTGGAAATCAGTGCCTTTTAAATGTAGTTTAATCTGGTGCAATTTGCTCCAATCGTGACTGAAAATAAATAATGCATTCTGTTGTTCTTTATCCAGTATCTGCTGATATTGAGCTGCTGGGAATTGGCGTTGCAAATTTGCCAAAGCAATATTTTCGTCGTCATAAAAAGCGATATGGCAAATTCCTTTTGAGGTGCTGGCTACAATGATATTACCGAACGGACTTTCTGCAAAACTATAATTGATGTGGAGATTTTCGCCGCCGTTTTTGTATTCTCCCGGTGTCATCCCTTCAATGTTTACAAAAAGATCGTGCAACCTGCTGGTTCCCGATAAGCCGGTTTCTAATGCGGTATCGAATAAACTTTGGTTTTCTTTCAACATTTCTTTGGCATAACCAATGCTAATGTATTGCAAAAAACGCTTAGGGGTAGTGCCGGCCCATTCGCTAAATAATCTTTGGAAATGAAAAGGGCTTAAATTTACTTTCTCTGCAATTTCTTCTAAACCAGGCTGTGTTTTAAAATTCGCCTTGATATAGCTTATGGCTTCGGCTATCCGGTTGAAATTGATTTCTTCTTGTGCTTTCATGGTCTTGAATAATTTATATCCAAAAGTAGTTTGGAAAGAAACGGTAAACTACCCGAAACTTGCTAAGTTTGACCGGGATTTTAAAATCCTGTTTGTTTAATTCCATTGCCAATTAATTTCTTTGCCCTTGCAAGATCGATATTTTCATTGAGGTCAATCTGGAGAAAATAAGGTGCTTGCCACTGTTGGGTTTTCTCAGCCTGTTTATTTGTTACTGTATCCCAGGGAGGATAAATCCTAATCCCTCTTTTACCTTCTATTCCATTTTTGGTAATAATTTTATGTTGTACCAATATGGCTTTTGGAAAAATGAACTGGCCACATAGGTCAGCATTATTAGCAGATATTATTAGGAGGTCAAATTCATCCTGATCATTAAACGGAGTAGTAATTCCTGCTTCATTCCGCTTCCATATGGTTACAAATTGACCAGTCTTGGTTGGGGTAATTTTAGAAAGGCGGTGCTTGATTTTTAGACCGTTTAATTCAAAAGTACAGGCTGCATATTCCCGACTTTCACCTTCTATTTGCAGGTTATTTATTTGATAATTAAGCGGGCTGTAAACTAAATTGAATGCGGTTCGTAATATAAACGGTATTCGATTAATTGGACTTTCTTTTGGAGGCATATTGGCTAATAAAACTGGAGATGAAAGAAATTGGACAAAAATGGGGCTTGTATTTAATTTACCGCAACGGTTTCAGCTTGTTGATCAACCAGACCTTTATTGTTCTTCGATAATTGATTGTCCTTTTGATTTATCTCCCGATGTCCACTGCCAGGTTTCATGAAGTCTGATTTTGCCATTTGCTAATTGTTCTGGCTTTGAATGGCAGATTCCGGTCATGAGTTCCCCTTGATTATTTACCTGGTGATAGCGCATTTCGATGTTGCCGTTTTCATCAACTAAGCCAATCAAATGACCAAAAATAATTTTTCCACCTGTATATTCAGCAGTAAGGATATTTCCTGTTTGTTTATATCTAAAAATGGTTTCGTTTGACGTTTCTCCATTTTCTGTATTGCTTGTGGGTTTAAAAAGCTTGTTGTTATAGTTTATCATAAGTTGATAAAACTAACTATCTCCTCCTGAATAAAAAAATCATAAGATTAGCCTGCTACAAATTTTAGGTGTTTAAATCCAGTGATAAGTTAATTGTATAATGGTTATTAATTTCTCGCTGATCACACAGATTAACGCTGAGTAAATTACAAATCAGCGCTTTCTGCGAAATTTGCGGGAGATTATATGCGTCTTTTTATGCTGGAAATAACACTAGCAAATCAAAGCGTTTTAAACTAGGCCAACCAAAGCTTTTCTTCCCTTTTTACCAGCAGATACCTGTCATCACCTAAAACCAAATAACCGTATTCATAGCAGAAAATGTATGTGTTGCTGTTCTGGGTTTCATAACTATAAGTATGGTATTCAAAATTAAAGCCTGCCGAAATTAGCTTTTTACCGGTAACCTTGGTTTTGCCATTTGGATTAAGAGCAGCAAGGATAGCACGATTCTTTCTTAGTATGCTATTTACCCTTTTAATCACGAGATTATCCTCAATCTTTAAACGATTGTTGTAATTGTTACGACAAGAATCATCGCAGTATTTTTTGTCGGCCCTTCCTCTAATCAGGGTTCCGCAGTCTAAACATAAACGTTCCATAATAATTTCTTTTTTTTATTATGGGATGATGACCTAATTTATAAAATAAAATGGTGGAATAAAAAAAATATAAAACATCCTCATTGAAGCTTTAAATGCATGTTTTCCGTGTATAAACGTTTATAAACGACTATAAATGTTTACGAACCGACTAATTTTTGATCATCTTGGCACTTTTGTCCTGTCGGTTATCGAGGTGATGACTGTTCGTTAAACATTTAGAAACTTAAAATTTAAAGATCATGGAAAGTGCAATTAACAAAGTAGTATTGAGCGGATTTGCAGGAGCAGATGCAGAGATTAAAACTTTTGGAAATCAGAAATTAGCAAGAGTTAACCTGGCCATAAACGAAAGCTATAGAAATGCTGCAGGAGAGGACATAAAAAAAGTACAATGGTTCAATTTAACTTTCTGGAATGCAAAAGCCGAAATTGCCGAAGCTCAGGTTAAAAAGGGTACAGGCTTAAGGGTAGAGGGCAGGTTACAGGCAAATAGTTACGACAGTAAAGATGGGAAAAAGCGTTATGGGGTAGACGTAGTCGTTAGCGATGTGATAATTAGAGAAAATGAAAAACAGGAGGCTTTTTAGCCTGTAGCATAATCGCATCATGTAAATGTTTGATTTATATGATGCGATTTAAAGATTACAATTTAATAGAAAGGCCAGTATAAAAATTAATTCCTGGGGCTGGGTTAAAATACCTCCCATTTGCGGCGTTTAAATCATTGCCTAAGCTGTAATCAACGTTTAGTAGATTGTTTAAGCCTGCAAATAAATCAAGACGGGTTCTGCTTAACCTTAGGTTTTTTATTCCTGCTTTTACTTCAAGCAGATGGTATCTTTTAGAGAAGGTGGTATTGGCATCATTTAGCGGAATGGCTGAGGTGTAGTTGTGTTGAGCAAAGAAATAAAGTTCTTTCTTAAAGTTAAATTCGAGACTATTAACCCATATGTTTTTTGGAACTCCGGTAAGTTGGTTACCCGCATAATTGCTAGTGCCGCTTACAAAATCTTCAAATTTAAATCGGCTCCAGGTATAATTGCTTCTTAGTTGTAATCCTGTTAACCATGAAGTATTGTTTTTGATAATCCACAAGGCTGTTTCCAGCTCAATTCCTTCTTGTTTTGTTCCGCCTGCATTTATGAAATATTCAGCGTCGTTTTGATTTAGCCTTCTTACAATAGCATTTTTTAACTCGTAATGGAATACATTTCCGTTGGCGTAAAAACGGTTATTACCCGTTTTATACCTTAAGCCCAGTTCATAGTTCCAGCCTGACTCTGCTTGCAGGTCATTATTGATGTTGTTATCAGACGACCTCACTTCTGCGATAGTAGGCGTTGAATAACCTTTACTTACAGAGACCCTGACAGAGATGTCATTTGCGATTAAGTAAGATAAGGTGGCCTTCGGCATAAATTGCGTATTAAACTTGCGCTCTTTTGTTGCAATTGTTACAGGGAAGTAACTTTCATAGTTGTAGCTAAAAAAGTTTAAACTCGATGCAAGTTCGATCAGAAATTTATTGTTAATGTCGAAGTTTAATCTGAAGTAAGCAAAATCCTGGCTGGCTTTTAAGCGGTCTGAAGCTTGCATTGAGCTAGCTTCCCCACTATTATTATTAAAGTTTTTAATCTGACTTTTGGTAGCAGAACTTTCTAATCCTATTTGAGCATTAAATTTAATGTCTTCTTTTGCCTGAGCGTATTCTAAAAATGTTCTTAGTCCAAGCGTACTTTCGTAGCGCTGTTCGTAATTAGTTATAAACGGGTTCTTGAAGTCGGTATACGAGGTAAACAAAGCAATAACATGCTTTAGGTATTTATTGATCTGGTACGAATTGGATATTCCCCCGAAAATGGTTTTATTGTAAATGGCAGCTTGCTGTGAAATGGCGCCAGGTAGTGTTGATGTTGCCGGACGGGCCAGTTTAGGGTTTTGATCTAATTGTGTAGCCGTTAATCCACCTGGTGTTTCGTAATTTAAATCGCTGTAAAAAGCAAAAGCCTTTAAACTGCCAGCGTTGCTATAATTCCATTGCTGCAGCGTTTGAAAATATTTTCTACCCATTGCACTGTTTTGTCGATACCCATCGCTTCTCTGATATCCTTCGCTGAAACTGAAACTATACTTTTTATATTGTTGTTTGATTGATGCCGTTTGATGCAAAAGACCATAAGAACCTCCAATTGCTGAAATATTAATTTCATTGTGGTTTATGGCGGGGGGATTAATCAAAATAGCACCACCTGTGTTTGCACCAAAAATACTGGCTTCTGGTCCCTTATAAATCTCCATCATCCCTACCGCAGAAACATCTAAGGCATTAAGGTAGGTATTTCCACCTGCATCAGTTAACGGGAAATCATCAATGTAAATTTTAATATTTCGAATGCCAAAAGGAGATCGGAGTAAACTGCCACGAAGCGATAAACGATAGCTACCTGGCGAACGTTCTTCCATTCTTACACCAGGAATAGTATTTAAAGTACTCACTAAGGAACTGCTCTGCTGATTTCCGATTAAATTGCTATCAATCAAAGTTACGGCTGATACCGATCTTAATAATGAATGTGAATTGTAATAGCCTTTAACGGTAACTTCTTCGAGTTTTTTGGTTGAATCGGTTTTTATTGTTTGCGCTAAACCGGTAAAGGAAAATAAAGTCAAGAGTAAAGTAAGGTTCTGTTTCAATAGAATGATAATTGATGGTTTAGCCACAGATTGGCAGATAAATTTAGCGCATATTCTGTTAACCTGTGGCTATTTTGTAAACTATTATTGATTTCGTCTCCTGTTTTTTACCTGTTAAAAGAGGCTAACAGCCAAAAGAACAACCTATGAACCTGAGTTCGATTATTAAATTGTAAAAATAACTATCAGACAAGGCTTATTTCTAATCTTATCGTCATGCTGAACTTGTTTCAGCATCTTTTTTGGCAGGAAAGACCCTGAAATAAATTTACTGCGTAGCTTTCCGCTGCGCTACAGGTCAGGGTGACGACCGACTTAACCCAAAACTGAGCTTAGATAATCAAATCAGTATTTAATTATCGAACTCAGATTAAAAGGAAAGTACCCTGGAGTACCTTCCTGGAGAGCGCATATTATTTTCCCTGGTTCAATGCTGTGTTAACAAGGAAGTACTTTTATTATATAATCTTTTAAAATTGAGATATTGATTGAGCAACAAAAATCTGATCACCGAAAAGATGATCCGTTTTTAGGGTTATGGGCGTGGAGCAAAGGAATTTGAGCATAAATTTCCAGTTGTTAATTTGAAAGCGATTAACTAAAACTAAATTACAGTATTATACCTAATTTTTTAGTTAAATTTTGTTAAATCGTTTCTAACTCAAACCTGGATAGTTTCTGGTCTTATTTAACCAGATTATCCTGTAATTTTTTCTCGATGTCTTTTGCGTTTAATATCAGCGCAGAGAATTGCGGGTCTGATTTTACCAGTAAAAATTTACCGTTGGGAAGGATAATTGCCGAGGTGCCACAGGAAGTAGCCTCTTTAAATAATAATTTTCTAAGAAAACCCGAATCGGTTTCTATTTCTAAACCTTTTGATTTAATCGGACTGAAACTTTTTCCATCCTCACGATATTGGTAAATGGCAACTTTTGGTCTGGCTTCGGCTTTTTCAAGAATGTTTTTTTGAAAGGCCCATCTTACATTGTTCAGGAATTCTGCGTTCTGATAGTTAAGGTCTTTCCAACAGTCGTCTTTATTGAAATCGTATTTGATGATAATGGTATCTTTTAGCTTAAGCCTTTCGTTTTGTTTCAAGAAAGTATACAACGAATCCATCTGGGCATCAGTTAATGTCCCTGCCTGATAACGTTTGGTTTCATCCAGATACAGTTTTGGCGAACAGGCATATATAAAGATGGAAAGAAAGAGAAAGGTAGATAATTGAAGTTTGATTTTAGGGTTACTTTTCATTTGTGTGAGCGTTAATGTCGAATATCCTGGTCAAATTTAGATTTTCTGACCAGGAAAGTTCTTAAAAATAAATTTATAACTAAAATTTTATTAGACAATGTTTTTGAATAGAAAAGTTCGTCATCCGATTCAATAAAAATATCTGTAATGCCGCAATAAACCTGAATATAAAACAATGTGTGTTATAGTCGTTTATTTTTTTTGGAAAGCAATTGCAGTATTCCATCGGTTAATTTCTTCCTGCTCTACCTTCCCGATGAAAAACCGGGACCGTTCGGTCAGGTTTAGTTTGGTCATTTTTCTGCTACTATATCGGTTTTCCGTGCTACAGGCCTAAGTTTCTAGCCCTGATCGGAACGGGCATCCCGATTTAGCACTATTCTTTATTGTTTTATTGTGTGCCTGCTTGTTTCACAGGTTTCTATCGTGATAAAGTAGAGAGCAAGACTAAATTAAAAATAGCAAATGGCATTGCGCTCCAAAAAAAATATTGCTATTCTAAAAACCTTACTTAAAACTTACAGCGATATTGATAGAACCAATTATTTTATACTTCTGTAAATAAAAACTCTTCCCCAATAAAATAACTTTCACCAAAGATTAAGAGTTTTAGTTTATTTTCAGGTTTAGGTGAGCTTCCTACAAAATTTGATTGAATGTTGTGCTTGGCCAGGCATATCTGATATTTCTCTAAAACCTGTTTTGGACCACGAGCAAACATCCCTGAACCATCCTTACACAATTTAAAAATATCCATAGCGGCATTTATGCCATAGGCAAAAGGAAAATCGCCGTAATAGTTTTTTAAATGGGTTTTATATAGGTCTATGAACAGTTTTTCTGAGTTTTTTGCTTTTCCATTATAATAAAGGTCTCCTTTAGCATCTGTTAATTCATAAAGTAAAAAATGGTCAGAATAGAATGAGAAATGAGATGTCCATGCTCTTGAAAAATTTTCGAATGCTATATTTATAATTTTTAATTCCCATGTCTGCTTTGCTTGTCTGTCAGAACTAGGATAGAGGTTAAAAATTATATTAAGATCTTTATCCTGATAATTCAGCTGAGAAATAACCATTCCCCCGTCTTCATAATAATCATCACTTGTGAGTGTTTTTTCTAATCTTTCAGGAAGTTTGTAATTGAGCGTTTTCAAAGTAAATGGCTTTGTTTTAAATTGTTCTTAAACTAAGATAAAAAATGTAACTATATTTTTAA
>NZ_JBFTQI010000112.1:0-10591 GCF_056398925.1 Pedobacter sp. 01T416_2 | reverse complement strand
GATTTAAAAGGTTATGGGGTAAGTTCCATCAAAACCAATAAAAAGGTTGATGAGAATACCCTTTTTGGTGTGGCATCAAATACAAAAGCATTCACGGCTGCGGCATTGGGTATGTTGGTTGATGAAAAGAAAATCACCTGGGATACTAAAGTTACCGATGTAATTCCGGAGTTTAAAATGTACGATGCCTACGTAACCAGCGAATTTACTATCCGCGATTTGCTCACGCACCGCAGCGGTTTGGGTTTAGGTGCGGGCGATTTAATGATCTGGCCAGATTCTTCAACCGTTGATAAAAAGCAATTGATCCATAACCTGCGTTATTTAAAGCCGGTTTCCTCTTTCCGTACCAAATACGATTACGACAACCTGATGTATATTGTTGCTGGCGATGTGGTAGCAAGGGTTTCAGGAATTACTTACGAAGATTTTATTGAAAGCAGGATCATTAAACCATTAGGCATGACCAAAACGGCAGCTTCGTGGTACCGCTTAAAAGACAAATCGAATGTAATTGATGGCCATGCCCCTTACGAAGGTAAACTGCTTCCTGTAGGACTAAGCTTCGGAGAGATCGCAAATGCTGCTGGTGGAATTTATTCGAACGTTACCGATATGAGCAAATGGGTAATGGCCATGATCAATGGCGGCAAATATGGCGAAACTCTTGACAAGAAATTATTCAGTCCTGCTGTGGCAAGAGAACTTTGGACGCCGCAGACCATTATTGCAGGAGGTAATCCAGCTGCTTTTAGTAGTTATGGCCTAGGTTGGTTTTTGAGTAATGTAAATGGCAATTTTCAGGCAACACACACAGGCGGTCTGTCAGGGATTGTAACACAGGTAACGATCATTCCAGAGATGAAATTGGGCATTATTGTATTAACCAATCAGCAATCTGGTGCTGCTTTTAATTCGATCACCAATTCGATTAAAGATGGTTATCTTGGTATTAGAGGACAGGACAGGATTAAAACCTATAACGATAACAGGCTCAGAAACGAAAAACAGGCTGACGAGATGGTAAGCAAAGTTTGGAACGATATTGCGGCTCAGCAAAAACTGTCGGTCGCAAAGCCAGATGTTAAACATTATTATGGCATTTTTCATGATGCCTGGTTTGGCGATGTAACCATTAGTGAGGTGAACGGCAAGATGCATTTTCAGGCTAAAAACGCTCCAAAATTGAAAGGCGACATGACTTACTACAAAGGAAATACCTTTATTGTAAAATGGTACGATAGAAGTTTAGATGCCGATGCTTTTGTTAATTTTAGTTTAGATAACAATGCTTCGGCCAATGGTTTTAAAATAGAAGCGATTTCGCCGCTAACCGATTTTAGTTTCGATTTCCAGGACCTGGATTTTAAAAAGACCGATAAAAAATAACCTAACCAATTATACAATGAAAACATTATTTAAAACGAGTATTTTACTAAGCTTTTGCTTAATTGCATTTACATCAATGACATTTAAACCAAAACGGATTATCTTCTTTGGCGACTCGATTACCCAACAGGGTGTTTCTAAAAACGGATATGTAACCCTGATCAAAAAATCGCTCGATTCTACTAAATATGATATAATTGGAGCCGGAATTGGCGGCAACAAGGTTTACGATTTATACCTGCGTTTAGAAGATGATGTGCTCAACAAGAAACCCGATTTAGTGGTGATTTATGTCGGTATTAATGATGTTTGGCATAAACAATCTTCTCATACCGGAACCGATTATGACAAATATTTAAAGTTTTATCAGGCGCTGATCAACAAAATTCAGGGTGTAGGCAGCAAAGTGGTATTGGTTACTCCATCAGTTGTTGGTGAGAAAAAAGATGGTACGAATGAGCTAGATGCCGATTTGAATAAATATGCTGAAGGTATTAGAACATTGGCTGCAAAAAATAATCTTCCTGTATGCGATTTAAGGAAAATTTTTGCAGAGTACGAGGCAAAAAATAATCCAGAGGATAAAGAAAAAGGCATTTTAACTGTTGATAGAGTACACTTAAATGAAACAGGTAATAAATTGGTTGCCGATCAGTTATTGCCTTTGGTGAAGTAGATAGATATTCGTCATTGCGAAGCGAAGAAGGGGATTGTACAATGGAGTGAAGCAATCTTTCCAGTTTAACAGATCAAAATAATAATGGAAAGAGGAGGGACAGTTTACATTATTACTAATTTTACTCATACTACATTATATGTCGGAGTTACTTCAGATTTAATGTTTAGGATAAAAGAGGATAGAGACAAGGTATATCCGAAATCTTTTTCGGCTAAATATAACATGGACAAACTTGTTTATTTTTGTTCTTATGATTCGATAGAGGAAGCGATTGCAGAAGAAAAGAGAATTAAGGGTGGAAGCCGTAAAAAAAAGATAAAATTAATAGAATCCATGAGTCCTGAATGGAAGGATTTATGGGAGATAGTGAAAGAATGGTAAATATTATACCATTGTAGATTAAAAATATATCGTCATTGCGAACTGAAGAAGGGGATTGTGCGATGGAGTGAAGCAATCTTTCCTGTTTGACGGTAACCAATTGAAAATAAATAAAAGCATAAAAGATTGCTTCGTCGTGCCTCCTCGCAATGACGAACAATAATAATATATGATAAACCGCGAAACGATAGATAAGATAATGGATACCGCCCGTATTGAGGAGGTAGTTGGGGATTTTGTGCACTTAAAAAAACGCGGAACCAGTTTAATTGGTAATTGCCCTTTCCATGGCGAAAAAACACCTTCCTTTCACGTATCCGTAACTAAAGGCATTTACAAATGTTTTGGCTGTGGTAAAGGGGGGGATTCAGTGCGCTTTATTATGGATCATGAAAAATATTCATATCCCGAAGCACTTAAATTTTTAGCCAATAAATACAATATAGAAGTTGAGGAAGCCGAACTGAGCCCTCAAGATGCCGAAGCACAAAGTGCCAAAGAAAGTCTTTATGTCGTTTCGCAGTACGCTGCTGCATTTTTTGTAAAACAGCTTTGGGAAACAGATGAAGGAAAGGGCATCGGCTTAAGTTATTTTAAAGAACGTGGCTTTAGGGAAGACATCCTTAAAAAATTTGAGGTGGGTTATTCTCCGGATGTATGGGATGCGATGACTCAAAGCGCAATCAACGCCGGACATAAATTGGAGTTTTTAGAAGCCACCGGATTATCGATCAAAAACGATAACGGCAAAATTTACGATCGCTTTCGCGGGCGGGTAATGTTTCCGATCCACAACTTTACAGGCAGGATTATTGGTTTTGGAGGTAGGACTTTAAAAACCGATAAAAATGTCCCTAAGTATGTAAATTCACCAGAAAGTGAAATTTACCACAAATCGAATGTCCTTTATGGTTTGTTCCATGCCAAAAAAGCCATTCGCGATTTGGATAACTGTTACCTGGCGGAAGGTTATGCCGATGTGCTTTCCGTACATCAGGCCGGAATAGAAAACGTAGTAGCCTCTTCGGGTACTTCGTTAACCGTAGAGCAGATTAAACTGATCGGGCGTTTTACCCAGAACATTACCATTTTGTTTGATGGTGATGCTGCAGGTATTAAAGCCTCCCTCCGTGGTTTGGATATGATTTTGGAAGAAGGACTGAACGTGAAAATCGTTTCCTTCCCCGATGGCCACGATCCCGATTCTTATATGCACCATGTTGGGGCAGGTGCTTTTAAAACCTATCTCGAGCAGAATAGAAAAGACTTTATTTTATACAAGGCGAATGTATTGCTTAAAGATGCGGGCAATGATCCGATTAAAAGAGCAGGCATTATCCGCGATATTGTAGAAAGTATTGCCAAAATCCCTGACCCGATTAAGGCCTCCGTTTTTATCAGGGAGTGTAGTAGTTTACTCGAAATAGATGAGCATATTTTACTGAGTGAGTTAAATAAAATGCGCTCGGCAAAGCTCAAAAAAAGCTTTGATAATAATCAGCGGGCAAATCCATCATCAAGTCCGAAACCATATTCTTCAGGTGCACCAGAGCCACTTGGCCCACCTGATGATTTATGGGATGACAGCGCAGGCCCAATGGGTCATGAAGCACCT
Source organism: Pedobacter sp. 01T416_2 (assembly GCF_056398925.1). Classification (NCBI taxonomy): domain Bacteria; kingdom Pseudomonadati; phylum Bacteroidota; class Sphingobacteriia; order Sphingobacteriales; family Sphingobacteriaceae; genus Pedobacter; species Pedobacter sp. 01T416_2. The sequence goes on along the minus strand of NZ_JBFTQI010000112.1, from coordinate 6,527 downwards.
GTAGAAGAAAATGAGCATCAGGAAAAAGAAATTGTGCGCTTATTACTGGCTTTCGGGCACGAACTTGTAAACTGGGATAAAATTGATGATATGTACATCGGTTCATTCATCATGCAGAATCTGAGCGATGTCGAATTTGATGATCCACTTTGCAAAAGAATTATCGATTATTATAAATCAGAAATCGACAACGGCCGATTACCCACGTCGAACCACTTTGTTAAACATGAGGATAGAGATATTGCCGATCTGGCCATTACACTTTCAACCTCAGAATATGCTTTAAGTGAGAACTGGTTAAATAAACATCTTATCTATGTTAAAGATGAAACGATGAATTTAAAAGCGACYATTTTAGGTGGCATTTTTCACCTTAAAAAGCGTAAAGTCGAAAAAAWATTGATGAATCTGTTGAAAGAAATTAAAGAGGAAAAGAACGAGGATAACCAAATGATTTTAATGCAGCGTTATGGAGTGATTAAAGGCGTTGAGCGAGAGATTTCTAAGTTCCTGGGTTCTGTTATTGTTAAATAAATTACACTTGCCAAGGAGTCCTGTAGAGATTTCGTCATCTCGACTGAAGCGTAGTCCCGACGTTAAATCGGGAGAGAGATCTATAATAGATTTCTCGATTGCGTTGCGCTTCGCTCGAAATGACGGCTTTTCAATCATGACGATCGTCCAGTAAAAAAATCAATATTAGATATGGCGTTTCATAATGATTTAGGTAAAGCAGGCGAAAATATTGCAAGGCAATATCTGGAAGACCAGGGTTATGAGATTTTAGATGAAAACTGGACCCATGGTAAAGCCGAGGTAGATTTAATTGTTTATAAAAACGGCATTATGGTTTTTGTAGAAGTTAAATCCAGGAGTTCGGTTGCTTTTGGCGAACCGGAAGAATTTGTACACAAAGCCAAGCAAATACAGATGGAATTGGCTGCTAATGCCTATATTGAATTAATGAACCATCAAAATGATATCCGTTTTGATATTATTGCAATTACATTTACAAAAAATAAAAATTATAATTTAAACCATATTGAAGATGCGTTTTGGCCTGAAGATTAACCCCATTAAAAGTTTCATATTTACCGGAATCGTGCTTGCATTTGTAAGTTCGTGTAAAGACGATTCTACCACAACCTACCGTAGTTTTATTTCACCGATGACTGGTCTTAATGTGCCGTCAGGAAATGAATTTGATGTTAAAGTACAGTTTGGCGCTGAACAGAAAGTAGACTCCGTAGTTTACTTGATCGATACCGTTAAAATGATTTCAAAAGCCGATACTTCGGCCATCAAACTTAAAACTGAAGGTTTGAAATTGGGTAACCATTTGGTAACAGCCAAAATATTCGGCGCTGGAAAATCTGAGGATTTAACCTCTAATATTAATGTTTTAGCAGCTCAGGCGCCAACGGAATATACCTATAAAGTAATTAAAACCTTGCCTCATGATACCTCTTCTTATGTAGAGGGCTTAGAATATCATGATGGCTTTTTTTACGAAAGTGCTGGCGATTACGGTCATTCCAGTTTGCGTAAAGTGGAACCATCGACAGGTAAAATCCTTCAAAAAGCAGATTTGGATAAACAGTATTTTGGAGAAGGCATAACTGTAATCGGAAGCAAAATTATCCAGTTAACTTATCGCGAAAAAGTTGGCTTTGTATATGATAAAGCTACCTTTAAAAAACTATCTGAATTTTCGTACACTACCGGCAGAGAAGGATGGGGCCTGGCTTTTGATGGCGAGAAAGTATTGAATACGGATGGTTCAAATACTGTCTTTTTTCTGAATAAAGATACCTATCAAAAAATTGGTTCGATTGATGTTTTTGATAATAAAGGCCCAATTCAAAATTTAAATGAACTGGAAATTATTGATGGGAAAATTTATGCAAACGTGTACACTACGAATGAAATCCTGATCATTAATCCAGAAACGGGTGCCGTTGAAAGCAAGATCGATTTATCCGGACTATTGCCAGCTGATTATTTTAAAACCGAAGATGCAAAGGCTAATAATGTGCTAAACGGTATCGCTTACGATAAAGCAACCAAAAGACTTTTTGTAGCCGGTAAAAAGTGGCCACATATTTTCCAGATCGAGTTGGTTAAGAAATAATTTAATTATCGATGTATCACATTGAGCTTGTCGAAATGCCTTAATATGAATTTAGATAGGTCCTTCGACAGGCTCAGGATGACAAGCTCTTAATCCTGTTTCTTCGGCTCGTCCAGGTAACCGTTAAAAATAATGGGTTGTTTATTCATGCTGCTTGCTGTTAATGAAGCATAACCATTGGTCGAAATATTAATGGTAAACCGATAGTTTTCTCTTTTTACATCCTTTGTATTAATCTGGATGGTGTAAGATCCTTTTTTATTCTTCGATTCTGTGTAGGTGAAATCTTTAGAGGTAAATTTAATACCACCTTGAGTAGGATCCATCGGAGCAGAAAAAGATCTTCCGAAATAAGGCAGATAAGCAACAATACTGTCTTTGGTAACCTTAACATCGTATTGCGAACCCGTCAGGTTTATAGAACCACCACCCTGACTACCAGGCATCATTGCTAATACTTTATTAATGTCGTTGTTCGACATCGGCATGGCGGTATTGGCAACAAAAGTATAATTTTTATCCGCTACAATTTTTATTGTAGTTTCCTTATTGGTTTGGGCAAATAATTGAACCCCAATCAAAAGAAAGGCAAGGCTCAATATTAAATTTAAACGTTTCATAATGTGTGTTTTAAATGTGTAACAATTTAAAGATGCACAGATTTGAAAGATTCCATAATAGTGCCAAAAAATGGACGGTGGACTAAATTTAACGATTTTAGTTTTTATATAGCGGATTTACCTTTTCCGAATAACTCGATTTGTATAACGGATTACTTTTCTCTGTTGCAGAAGCTCCCATTGCTGTGAATTTATAGGTGCCTACAGGAAGATTGTTGAGTTCGATTTCTCCGTTTTCATTCGTAATTAAAGTAATTAAACTCCCACCGGGATTTTTACCACCTTTAACAATTATTCCACCGATTGGCGTGCCCGCTACCCGCGATTTGGGATTAGTGGAAGGTACCAAAATGATAAATTTATAATTTCCTGCACTGGCATTATTAAATTCTATCTCTCCATTTGAGTTGGTTACGAGGGTAATTGCATCGTCTCCTGGATTTTTACCTCCTTTAACCACAATACCACCAATAGGCTGCCCAGTCACGAAACTTACTTCGCCAGTGGCTACATCTAATTTGCCTTTGATGGATTTCATAATGCAAGGGAAATGTGATTCGGGATAATTTAGTTTACAGTAATCACAATAATGCCCTTCTGGCGCCTGAACCCTTAATTGTTGTGAATTTGTTTCTTTAGTTTCTGTTGATGTTGCAGTTCTTTTAACTTGAGCCAGAACAGTAAATGAAATCGATAGCAGAAATACCGCTATAGCAGCCCCTTTTTTCATAAAATTTGATTAGAACTACAAAATTAATCAAAAAATATGGCTCTTGCTAGTTTTTAAAGGCTAGTGAGATAATGGCTAGTTATTTGACTATTTCTTTTTAGATGCTTTCGCAAAAGGATTGAAGGCCAGCGCAAGGTTAACCCAGAAATCCAATTCATCATTCCGGCCTAAAACATCTTCTGATACCGAAACGTAGCCCTTCATTGGTCTACCGCCCATAACCATCTGCTGCCAGCCATCTTTATCGGATAAATTTTCTAAAGTATTGGGGTCGAGTCTCACCATCATGCTGTTTTTAGAAACACCTATACACATTTTACCGTTCACCATAAAAATAAGCCCACTGAACATTTCTTTTTCCTCTACATCTTGTATATGCATTAAACGTTCGGCAACGCGAAGCGCTAAGGTTTCGTTATATTTCATAGTCTAAAATTAATGTGCATTTTTGCCTGTTCCGTATTTAATTCCAACTGTGTAGAAATATTTTCTGATCAAGTCGTATTTTTCAGTGCAAAATTCTCCTGTCTTTATTTTTTCTGAGCTATCTTCTCTTCTATGGCATTCGAAACAAATCTCAATATATTCTGCTATCAATCCTTTTTCATCTAAAAATACAATTGCATTTCTGGGATTATAACAGCTATATCCATCATCTCCTATCAGTAATCCCTTATAGCTCTTAGTAGACTTATAGCCAAAATTATATAGGATGTCAGTTAGTTTATCAATCTCCAATGCTGACAAAATCCTATTTTCTTTGATTCTCGTTTGATCTAGTTTTTGTTTTTTTGCCAACAAAGCTACGGTGAATTCTTTCTCATTATGATTTTTAGGCTGAGTTTTACCAGCAATATTAATTTCTGCACTTGGCTCAGGTAGTTCGAAAGAAATCAACATTACCTTTTTGTATTGGTTAAACGGGAAAAATTTTAATCTTTCACCAAGTGAATAAGTGTTTCGATGGATGCAGGCCATGCGTTTTTCTAAAACAGCATAGTCTGCTCTCGATGGCGGTTCCACCGGTGGCTTCATGATATCGTATTTTTTCTTTTGCGCAAAACCTACAAGGCAAATCAAAGAAAAAACTAAAGTAAGTTTAATAGCGTGCATTAGAATTGTTTATCCTTAAAATTAATGTTTATAAGATGTTGAACAAAATAATTTCCTTACTATCTCTATTTCAGTAAATTTGCAATATGTTGTTAAACTGCTATCAGGAAGAATTATTAGAGGCCGGGTGTGATGAAGCTGGAAGAGGTTGCCTCGCTGGTCCTGTTTTTGCCGCGGCGGTAATATTGCCAAAAGGTTTTGTGTTAGAAGGATTAAATGATTCTAAGCAGTTATCGCATGAGCAAAGGGCCGCTCTGAGACCTATAATAGAACAGGAAGCTTTAGCTTGGGCCGTAGCTTCTTGTGATCATGAAGAGATAGACCGGATCAATATTTTAAATGCTTCGTTTTTGGCCATGCACAGGGCGATTGAAAAATTACATACCCAACCACAATACCTGGTAATTGATGGCAACCGCTTCAAAACCTATCCGCAAATTCCACACAGTTGCATTGTAAAGGGCGATGGTAAATATCTAAATATCGCTGCCGCTTCTATACTGGCGAAAACCCACCGCGATGAATATATGACCAATCTACACGTCGATTTTCCGCATTACAATTGGCAGCAGAATAAAGGATACCCAACTATTGCGCACCGTAAGGCTGTAATCGAAATCGGGTTATCACCTTTTCACCGTAAAACTTTCAATGTGAGCGACCCTCAGTTAGAACTGTTTTCAAAAAACGCCTAAAATTTCGTATTTTCACAACATTGTGAAAATACTGTTGATTACTAAGCGGGTTCCCTTCCCGCCAAATAGTGGTTATCCTATTGTGGTTTATAATACCATAAAAGGTTTGCTGCAACTTGGCGCAGATATTACTTTGTTTAGCCTCAACCCCTCAAAAGGACGGATCGACATCGAGGATATCTACGATCCTATTTTCGAACAGATTAAATACCATACTTACGATTTAGATACAGATGTAAATGTATGGTCGGCATTTTTTAATATTTTCACTAACGAATCTTATAACGTTTCCCGTTATTATAGCGAAGATGCTGCGCGACAGTTAGAAAATCTCTTACGAGAAAACGTGTTCGATATTATTCAATTTGAGGGGCTTTTTGTTGTTCCTTATCTGGATGTGGTTAAGGCAAACAGTAATGCCAAGCTCATTTACAGGGCACACAATATCGAATTTACCCTTTGGGAACGTCTTTCTCATTCTGAAAAGTTTCTCATTAGGCGTAAATATTTAGCTTTTTTAGCCCAGCGGCTTAAAGCATATGAAACCGATCAGATTAACCGTTTCCACCATATTTTTGCCATTTCTGAGCCCGATCGCCAAAGCATATTAATGTTTGGTTGCGAAATTCCGATGTCGGTTTTTCCGGTTGCCATCGATTTAGAAAAATATAAAGTAGATAAAAGTAAAACCAGTTTTCCTACACTGTTTCATTTAGGTGCAATGGACTGGCGACCGAATCAGGAAGGACTAGAATGGTTTTTGGATGATATCTGGCCCGATATTGAAAAACTAAATAAAGACCTTCGTTTTTATATTGCAGGAAAAAACATGCAGAAACATTTCTTCGAATACGATTCAGAAAATCTGATTGTAGAGGGTGAGGTTTTTGATGCGGTTGAATTTATGAACTCTAAGGCAATTATGATTGTTCCTTTAATCTCTGGCACTGGAATGCGGGTGAAGATTATTGAAGGTATGGCCATGAAAAAATGCATCATAGCGACCACTACTGCCGCAGAAGGAATTAATTGCAGGCATGGCCATGACATTTTAATTGCTGATTCTGCAGATGAATTTTACCGGTCGATTTTACAGTGTATCATTAACCCTAAACGTTGGGTAGAAATAGGAGAGAACGCCCGCAAAACAGTAGAAAACGACCATGGTGTTCWTTTAATCTCCAGTAAAATGCTGAAGATTTACGAAGAATTGGTGACTGCGTAAGTATCTTTAGTAG
>NZ_JBFTQI010000111.1:0-10717 GCF_056398925.1 Pedobacter sp. 01T416_2 | reverse complement strand
TTTGGTACACCAATGCGCCACTATTGGCGAACGATGGAAAAATAGCATTTGTTTTTCCGGGTTTAGATGGACTTGCAGGTGGCGAAATCAAATCGGTAGCCGATTATTTCAACATCAGTATCGACGAAAACGAAAAACAGGACGGTCTTTTAAGCGAGGCCCTGAACACACTCAATAAAAGCAGTGTTTTAGATCAGGCTTTAAAACAATTGGGCATTAAATCTGATATGAATGCAGGGCACAGCCTTGGCGAATGGCTTGCAGCAAGATCTTCAGAACTGGCAGAAGAAAGTTCGGTAATGAATTTACTGAATGTGCTTAACCCCGAAACTTTTGAACTGAAAGATTCGCGTTTTATTGCCGTGGGCTGCGGTTTAGACACCCTTCAACCCATAATCGAAAGCATTCCCGATTTATATCTTTCTAACGATAATTGCCCGCAACAGGTCATCCTTTGCGGCAGCAAAATAGCACTCGATGAACTGGTTCCGATATTAAAGGTCAAACAGATCTTTCATCAAGTTTTGCCTTTCCAATCGGGTTTCCATTCTCCATTTGTAGCCGATAAACTGGGTTTGATCCTCGAGGGTATGCAGGATATGCAGTTCCGAAAAACTACTACACCGCTTTGGTCGGCCACTACTTTAGAAACTTATCCCGAAGGCTTTGAAGCCATCCGTCAGTTAAGTGCCGAACACCTGATTAAGCCGGTGCGTTTCCGCGAGCTTACCGAAAAGTTATATGCAGAGGGTGCGCGTGTTTTTATTCAGGTGGGTTCTGGTGGTTTGGTCGGCTTTATCGACGATACTTTAAGGGGAAAAGAAATCAGTACCATTAGTGCTAATGTGCCGATCCGTTCAGGCATTACGCAGTTACAAAGGGTTTTGGCAGCACTTTTTATTGAAGGAAAAGAAATTGGCCTTAATTATCTGGGCAATATCAAATCAACCCCACCGCAAAAAAATAAAGGCATTAAACTCGAACTGGGTTCGCCGATTATCCATAACCTGCAAACACTTAAAGGTTTAACCATTAAACAAGCCCAACCAACACCATCTAAAAGTTTTGTGAAGGCAAAACATCCGGTTTTACAGGCTTTTAATGAGAATGTGATGGAAATGATCAACATGCAGAGCGAAATGATCGAACTGTTCGAAAATGCAGCGTTACAAGTCGATCAGCCGAGCAACTGGGCACCCGCCAAACCAATAAAACCCGTAAGGCAATCTTTTAGCCAAAAACTTGATGTGAGCCTTGAGAACTGCCCTTACCTGATCGATCACTCCTTATTAAGGCAACCAAAAGGCTGGCCAACAATAGAAGATATGGATCCGGTAATTCCAATGACCATGATTTTTGAAGTGTTTGCTGAAATAGCCAACGCACAATCGCCCGAAGAAAAGGTACAGAAAATCATGAATATGCGGGTTTTCCAATGGATGAACGTGGTTAAACCTTTTCAGGAAACCGTAACGGGCGAATGGAAAGACGAGCAAAGGGTGTACCTCAATTTAGAACGTTTTGCCAATGCAGAAGTGCAATTAGCGACACACTTAAACCCTGTTCCAAACAGAACTTTCGATATTGGAAAACTACTGGATATTGATCGTACTGCTGCACAGATTTACGATGCGCACATGTTCCACGGACCGGATTACCAGGGCATTAAAAAACTAACTGCAGTTGGCGAAAAAGGAATTACAGGAATCATCGAAGCCTCAGGCGGAAAAGGCTCACTGCTTGATAATGCCGGTCAGCTGTTTGGCTTATGGCTTCAACTCACTTTAGAAAAAGATAGGATTGCTTTCCCTGTTAAAATTCAGGAAATAGAATTTTTCGGCGATATGGCCGATCAGAAAGGACAATTCGAATGTACCTGCGTACTTACAGAAATAAACGATGAATTTGCCACTGCCGATATCGTGATGAAAAGAGATGGCATCACCTGGCTCATTATATCAGGCTGGCAGAACCGCAGATTGGAAATAGACGAACCGCTTTGGAACGTGTCGATGTCGCCACTCCACAACCGTTTATCGGAAGAGGTTGCACCTGGCGTTTTCCTTTTCGGCAATGCTTATTCACGAGTGGTATCATGGGATTTTATCCTGAAGAGATATTTCAACCAGACGGAGAAAAAGCACCACCAAAACCTCTTACCCAATAAAAGAAGAACCTGGATGATCAGTCGTGTGGCGGCGAAAGATGCCGTTCGGAATTTATTGAATACACAGAAAAACCAGGCCTGTTACCCCATCACCTTCGAAATCTATTCGGATGAATTCCGCAAACCTTATGTTAAAGGTGGTTTAACAGATAACATCAATATCTCGATTGCACATAAAGGTACCGATGCCGTCGGCATAGCACGTTTTAACGAACCCGTTGGTATCGACATCGAACATATTGAAGAACGGAGCGCCGGTTTCTTCGATCTTGTGTTTAACGATCACGAAATGGCACTGCTCGAAAGCCGCGACAAAACAGAATGGGCAACCCGGTTCTGGGTAGCCAAAGAAGCTTATGGGAAATACCTGGGCAAAGGTTTACAAGGCAATCCCAAAGCCTATACTGTTGAGGTAATCAATGGCGAAGAACTATGCATCAATAACATCACAATCAAAACAATCAAACATAAAAACTATATCATCGGATGGACACTATAACTACGAAATTAAGCAGCGAAGAAATCTTCAACCTCATGAAACAATTTATCACCGAAGTAATCGGCGAAGAATTTGTTGAAGAAATGGATATCACCCCTGAAAGTTCTTTCACCAAAGATCTGGAAATGGATAGCATCGAAATTGTATCTTTTTCCGAAAAAATCAAAGCGCATTTTGGCGAACAGATCGATTTTACGGGCTGGTTATCTTCAATGGATTTAGATCAGCTGATCAACTTAAACTTAGGCATGATCATCTCTTATATCGAAGAATGCCAATCATAACGGTTAACGGCAAATCGGTTCACATTCAGGAGCTCAATAAAGGGGCTACTGAAACCATCGTCCTGGTTCATGGGATGTTTAGCAACCTGTCTGTCTATTATTTTAATATCGCGCCGCTATTGGCCACAAAATATCATGTGGTACTATATGACTTAAAAAGTCATGGCATGAGCGAAAAGGCTTTGGAGGGATACGATCTGGAGAGCATGACCAATGATCTGCTTGCATTAATGGAGATTTTAAACCTTCAAAAAGTGCATTTAGGTGGTTACAGTTTCGGTGGATTGATTGCTTTAAAAATGGCCATCCGCTTTCCAGAACGCATTAATAAACTGGCAATAATTGAAGCACCAGATCCGAACGACGATAAAACAAGGGGGATTATTGATGAGTACAGCCGCGAATTTTTAGAACATTACGTTGAAAATTTCACTGATACCACAAAAGTAAAAATGGGTAAAAGGCAGATGGAGCGCAACCACCGCATGTACGAGTACCTTTTTTATCAAACTTCGATTAAAACCGACATGGAACTCGAAAAAGACTTTTTTGGCAGCCCTGCAATCGAAACCATAAAACAGTCTACCCTATTGCTGTATGGCACCGATTCCAATTGCCTTAACGCAGGTAAACATTTAGACGGAATGATTAAAAATGCCTCGTTAATTGCTGTGCCGGGAGATCATAATATCCCGATACAACAACCATTGGTAATCGCCGAAGCATTGTTAAACTTCTTTCAGGAAATATAAAATTAAACACACATGGCAAAATTTGTATTTGTTGTTCCTCCGCTAACTGGCCACATTAACCCTACGCTAAGTATGGGTACAGCCTTGCTTGAAAGAGGCCACCGTGTAGGATGGATTACTTTAGATGAATCATTAAGCGATAAACTTCCTGCAGGAGGTGAGTTGTTGTTGATCAGTTACAACCAAAACGACCAACAGAAAAAAGATTCAGAAAAATACCTCGATATCATCACCAAAAAAATTGTTTACGGTATCGATAGCATCAAATTTCTGTACGAGGAAGTATTGATTCCGCTTAACAGGCACAGTTATGACGGCATTGCCGATTTACTCGATCAGTTCAAACCCGATGTGGTGATAACCGATCATCAAATGTTTGCCGGGGCAATTGCCGCAAGCAATAAAAACTATCCTTATGTTACATCTGTTACCGCACCTGCAGCCATAAAAGTAATGGACGAGCTGCCCAAAGTGCACGAATGGGAAGTAAATCAGATTGTAGCCCTGCAAAAAGAATTCGGTATAAATACCACAGATTCTATTGCCTGCTCTGATCTTGCCACTTTGGTATTTACCTCCAGAGATTTTTTTGGAGAGATGGATTTACCAGAGCATTTTAAATTTGTAGGCCCGGTTTTTAACCGTCGCAAAACTACAATTCCTTTCCACTGGGAAGCATTTCATACCAGCAAACCAAAAATACTGGTCAGCATTGGCACCACCTTCGATCATGAGCATAAAAAAGCCTTTTTTGCCAAGGTAATCGAGGCTTTCGCTAATGAAGACTTACATGTAGTTGTCGTTTCAGATCCTGCTTTATTTGAGGAATGGCCAGCCAATTTTACGGTGCAGCGCCAGGTACCACAATTAGAACTTTTGCCTCACCTCGATGCCGTGGTTTGCCATGGCGGACACAATACCGTTTGCGAAACCCTGATGAATGGCCTGCCCATGGTGGTTATTCCTATAGCATACGATCAAAGCCATGTTGCCGGACGTGTTTTCAGGGTAGGTGCCGGAGAGCGTTTAAACTTTAACCGTTTTAAAGCCAATCACCTTAAAGAAGCGGTACACAAAGTGCTGCAGAACGAAAGTTATAAAATCGCTGCAGAACGGATTAAACAATCTTTTATCCAGGCTGGCGGAACAGAAAGTGCCGCCGATTTATTGGAAGCTTTAAGCAACAAAACAYCAAACGTATTCATCAGTTAAATTATACATTATGTCAAAATTCCTTTTCGTTGTCCCGCCTTTTTTTGGCCATATCAGTCCAACTTTAAGCATTGGCGCAAGTTTATTGGCCCGTGGCCATGAAGTAAAATGGCTGGGTATTACCCCACTTGCAAAGGTACATTTACCTGAAGGCGGCGAATTTATTTACCCTGAAGAAGATCTGGCTGAGCATGCTGATGAAATACGACGCATTTTAAAACGTCAGGATGATGGCCCTGCATGTTCTGGTCCGGAGGTGATGAAGCTTGCCCTCGAAGAAACCTATGTTCCTTTTGCCAAAATGATGATGAAAGGGCTGAACAACTTTGTTGATGCCTGGAAACCTGATGTAATTATTAATGACTGCATTACCTTTGCTGGTGCATTAAGTGCACATTTAAAAGGCATACCATCTGTTACCACTACCCCGGTGCCACCAGATGTGATGGGTGATACGGCTAACAGTGCACCCAAAATATTCGAATGGCAACAAAACTTAATTAAAGGTTTACAAAGAGAAGTAGGCATATATAGCGATGATATTCACATCCATTCGCACCAATTAAATATGGTTTTCACTTCACAGGCATTTGCAGGTTTTGAAGAAAAACCACCGCACATGCATTTTGTTGGTCCGGTAAAAGGCAGGCCAAATTTAGCGCCATTTGATTGGGAACGTTTAAGTCAGGCCACCACTCCTAAAGTTTTTGTTTCGTTAGGTACTTTGCTGGTTGATATTCGTAAAGAATTTTTCCAGAAACTGATTACTGCTTTCGAAAACCAGCCTGTAACAATCGTGGCGGCAACCAATCCTGATATTTTTGAACAATGGCCTGATAATTTTATCGTAAACGGTTTTGTTCCGCAATCTGAGCTGATGCCACACATGGATGCGGTAATCTGCCATGGTGGTTTTAATACGGTAAATGATACCTTCACCAATGGTTTACCAATGTTGATTACGCCTATTGCCTACGATCATTTTCATACTGCTAAACTAATTGAGCAAGCAGGTTGTGGAGTAAGCATCCGCTACAAAAGGTTACGCATCAGCGAATTAAGAGATACCGTTTTCGAGCTTTTAGAAAACCCGAAATACCGCCAGGCCGCACTAAAAATAAGAGAAACATTTATCGAAGCTGGCGGGAATGACAAGGCGGTGCAATTGTTGGAAGATTTTGCAAAAACAGCACAGGTTGTTGAAACGGTTTAATGATTCGTTGCCCTCACGCGATCGTCATTTCGAGCGGAGTGCAACGCAGTCGAGAAATCTAACTAACATAGATCTCTCTCCCGAAAATTCGGGACTACGCTTCAGTCGAGATGACGCCTCCCGTACGATCGTCACCCTGAATTTATTTCAGGGCCTTAATAGCAGGAGAGATGCTGACCACGTAGTAGCTRCAAGACAACTGAAAACACTATTTACACTTGTAAAACGAGTTCAGCATGACGGAACGCTTAAATTCGGGATGACGAACCCCATATAATACTAAAAAATGAAAAGAAAACTATTATTTGGCGAAAGGATGTTATACGGAGATGGAAACAGTCCGTTTAACATTGTAATACCTTTCAAAATCAGGGGAGAAATTAAGGAAGATGATTTAAAGTTTGCCTTATTCAAAATCCAAAAAAAACACCCCTGGTTAACCGCCGCAATACGTTTTGATGAAGATAAAAGGCCCTGGTTTGTAACCAATCTTACCGAAACCTTTAGCATTCCAGTTCGCATTGTAGATAGATTAAACGATGAGCATTGGGAGGAGGAATCTACCTATGAATGGAAAACCGTTTTTGATGCTTCAATTGCACCACTTTGCCGCATTACATGGGTTAAAGGTAAAGACGTATCCGAATTTTTGATGGTATATCACCATTGTCTTTGCGATGGCACTTCGGCACTTTCTATTTTAACAGAATTGCTTCAGCTTTTGGATGACCCCGACACCAATATTGGGAAAGAGGTTCCAATTATGGATATAAAAGATGTGATTCCGAAAAAGGTATTAAATAGCTACCGCAACAGGGCCAAAAACGGATTAATCGGCAAAATTGCCACTTTAGCACTTTGGATCATCCCAATAAAAAAGGTAGCGGTAGAACGTAAAAAGGATTTTATGCTCCGATGGAAATTTGATCAGGAACTTACCAAGCAGATTATCCAGTTTTGCAAAGCCAATCAATTCACCGTAAATACTTTGTTGAGCGCTGCTGTTTTAACGGCATTTAAAGCGGTGAGAAAAGAAAAAGCATTTAATAAAATATCATTACCGGTTGATATCAGAAACTTTAACCCAATTATTAAAAAAGACCACATTTTTGCCTTCGGATTAATGATTGTACTTTCCCTGCTGCCAGAAAAAGACTTTATTGATAATGTTAAGGCCTTACAAAAAGATGTAAACGATAAATCAGCCAAACTTAATCCTTACAGCTTGATGATGATGATGGAAGCCTGTCACCCTGCGTTAAACAACTTCACCAATTTCTTAAAATATGGAAAATCGAGTAACGATTGTATGTTTTCCAACCTGGGAAAAATAGACATCGATTACCAATATCGAAACTTCGAAGTAGAAACCATATTCAGCCCTTCGGTAATGGGCCCCTTAGGTAACACCACCACCATGATTGCCTCCACCTACCGTAATCAAATGGATTTTACCTTTGTGGCTAGCGAAGGTTATGTTCCTTTTGTAGAAGCAGAAGCCATAAAAGAAAAAGTAATAGCTATCCTTAAAGAACAGGTTGAAAAACCAATCGAGATTTTAACTGCAACCGCATGAAAAGAAGATTAATTTTAGGCGAAAGAATAATGCATGTAGATGCCAAAACACCATTAAACTGTGTTTTTGGCGCCAAAATTTCGGGTAAAATCAGTGAAGAAAATTTGCACAGGGCAYTGTTTAAAATCCAGCAGAAACATCCACTGCTGCAAATGGATATCGATGCTACAGGCAATACACCATATTTTGTACGAAACGAAAACATCAGAAAAATACCCGTTAGGATTGCTGATCGCCCAACAGATCAAAGCTGGTTGGCTCAATCAAAAATAGAGTGGTATAAACTTTTTGACACCTCAAACGAGCCATTAGCCAGGTTAGTTTGGTTAAAAGGCGAAACCGAATCAGACCTTTTGCTCGTACTTCCACACTGTATTTGCGATGGAACTACCATTTTAAATTTAATGCGGGAACTGATGACTTTGATTGATAATCCTGAGCAAAATCTGGCTCCATATCCTTCATTTCTTTCTGTTCGCGACCTGTTACCAGAAGATTTTGTAATCAGTAAGGCGGGCCATTTTAAAGGGAAAATTTTTGCAGCGCTTGGCCGTTTGTTTTTCTTTTTTAAATCTACTTCAAACAATAACATAGACAGGAGCAATTACGCCGTTCATTGGAAAATCAGTGCAGAAGACACCAAAAACCTATTAATTAAGTGTAAGGAAGAAAACACAACCGTGCACGCAGCCATCTGCGTGGCCTTTATGGAAGCTTTTAAACATGTACAAGGAACTAAAGCCCATGGCAAAGTGATCTGCCCGGTTGATATCAGGCGGTTTGTAGAAGCCATAAAACAAGATACCATGTTTGCCTTTGCACCCATTGTAGAGTTAAAATTAGCGCAAGGCGAAAATGATTTCTGGACAAAAACCAGAGCCTTAAAAACCGATCTGGAAGCAAAAGTAGCAGAAATGAAAGTCCACGACCTGTTAAACATGAGCGAGTATTTCCATTCATCAGTAAATAAAATGATTGGTTTTTTGAAAACAACGAAGGGCACACACGATGTGACGCTCAGCAACATGGGACTTTTAAACATCCCGAAGGATTATCAGCATTTTTCGATTGAAACCATTTATAGTCCTACGGTTGCTTTCCCATGGAAAAATGCCAACACTTTAGTATGCAGCACTTTTAACGGACAGCTGGATTTCTCTTTTATGTCAAACGAATCATTTCTTCGGGAATTTGAAGCCTGGCAGATCAAAGACAGGGTAATGGAACTGATTAAGGAAAATTTAAACGAATTGGCCAATGTCTGATAAAGTGGAATACGATGAGCGGGCAAAAGTGTCGAACTGGCGAAAGTTTGTGCGCAAAAACCTGCTGATACACCTTATCCCAAACACGGCATTGAATACTATAGTGCCATATTTTGCTTTTAAAGCGCAAAATTCGGTGCATTTATTTAGTGGAGAGCAAAATCTGGCCAGGTTTTTATTGCCAATGTCGTTGCTCCTGCCCTTCATGATTACCCTTGATATTTTAAAAAAAATAAAATTACTGCAACACTCTGGCGCCATTAACTATAAGATAGACGAAAAAATTACAGGTTATCCTTTTATATTGAAAAAAGCAGGTTTAAATGGCTTGTACAGCATTTTGGTGGTATTTGCATTGATGCTCACACTGCACTTCTCTTTTCCTAAAAATCACGATTTCGGAATTACACCATCTGCTGTATGTGCGGGATTGTTGGCAGGTTTATATTCCATTACCTTTTTTTATCTCGCTATTAGAAGGTTTAGAATTGATGCAGTAACGCAATATCATTTTGAAAACGGCTGTCATTCTGAACGCAGTGAAGAATCTGCCCAATAATGGGATTACTATTCAATGTATATATTAAATCCTTACTTTACAATATAAATATCTAGTAAAATGATAGCTTTCAGCAAACTGCAAAGATTCTTATCGATAACAGATTCTAAAAATCGGTCGTCATCTCGACCGAAGCAACGCGTAATGGAGAGATCTTTGGACTATATTAAAAGATCTCTCCACTACGGTCGAGATGACGATTCTTCGCGGGCCTATCAATACGTTAAAATCCCTCATTCATGTTGGTTTTACACAATAAATTAACCCTCAGAAAGACAGTAAAACTACTCTAACCAAACCATTTGTGTAAAAGCACCATTGGTTGCAACATCCCATGCCTCTACCCTTACCCAATGCCGGCCTTTTAAATTAACTGCCCAACTGTAATCCTTTTTGCCGAAAGCCTGGGTATCGTTTAAATTAATACGGTTGCGATAAACCTTCGTTCCATCACCCGATACAATTTCGACAGAGCTTAAGGGGAATGTCCAGTTGAGTTGCATATTTATCTTTGCTTTTCCACTATTATCAATCTTCAAAGTCTCTCCCGCTCCTTTTCCATTAACATTAAAACTCGGGATCAATACCTCACCTGTCGATACAAAAAACTTCCCTTTCCGCATTACATCTAAAACAGGCTGCCAGCCATCGGCATAATTAGGTACCTTATCCAACTGCAAATAATTCACGTTTAAATGTGCATACATTTCATTTTGCTCAGTAATGGTAAAGATATCAGCCTCTGAAATAATGTGTTTTTTCAAACCCCAGTTGGCCATATCATCCATCAGGTTCAATACCCGTTTACTCAACGTTGGCAACGAAAGATCCCCTGGAATGGCCTTCCAGGCTGCGCCCATAAAAGTCTCCGATTTAAAAAAGTCTTCTTCTTTATATTTATCTGGATAACCTGTCGAAGCCTTTGTTCGGGCATGGGCAGTCCAGGCTAAGCCATGTTCTTGTTCCAATAGTTTAAGCATTTCTGCTTTATCATTAATGCGGTAAACTTTACCATATTTAGGATCGTGGGTTTCGAAAGGCTGATCGCTTTTTCTCGACATAATCCAATAAATTGGTTTAGGAAAAAATGCCAGCCAATGTCCACCATAAAAATTATTGGCTTCTTCTCCTGGTAACAATAAAAAATTTGGATCAGATAACCTTTTGGTTTGTTTAAACAAGGCATCTAG
>NZ_JBFTQI010000110.1:0-10736 GCF_056398925.1 Pedobacter sp. 01T416_2 | reverse complement strand
GTTAGAAATGTTATCTAAGTGACCACGGAATTTTAACCATGGACCAGCCATTGAGATATGATCTGTTGTACATTTACCTTTGGCTTTGATTAAAAGTTTTAAACCTTTTAAGTCGGTACCTTCCCAAGGGGTAAATGGATCTAACAATTGTAAACGGTGCGAAGTTGGAGAAACCAAAACCTGAACGGATGAACCATCAGCTGCTGGTGCCTGATAACCTGCATCTTCTACAGCGAAACCTTTTGTTGGCAGTTCAAAACCGGTAGGTGGATCTAATTTAACCTGTTCGCCTTTATCGTTTGTTAAAGTATCGGTTAATGGATTAAAGCCTAAATTACCTGAAATTGCAATTGCAGCAACCATTTCTGGTGAAGCCACGAAAGCGAAAGTATTAGGGTTCCCATCTGCACGTTTAGCAAAGTTTCTGTTAAACGAGTGTACGATCGTATTTTTTTCTGCTTTTTCTGCCCCGGTACGATCCCACATCCCAATACATGGTCCGCAGGCATTGGTAAAAATTGTTGCGTCTAAATCTTCGAAAGTTTTTAGGAAACCATCACGGTCTGCAGTATAACGTACCTGCTCAGATCCAGGGTTGATACCGAATGCCGATTTGGTTACCAAACCTTTTGCAATAGCCTGGTTTGCGATAGAGGCTGCTCTTGATAAATCCTCGTAAGAAGAGTTGGTACAAGAACCGATCAATCCCCATTCTACTTTTAAAGGCCAGCCATTTTTCTCTGCCTCAACTTTCATCTGCGAAACCGGAGTAGCTAAATCTGGTGTAAAAGGGCCATTTAGGTATGGCTCTAAAGTATCCAGATCGATTTCAATGACCTGATCGAAATAGTTTTCCGGATCAGCATAAACTTCAGCATCACCTGTTAAATATTCCTTTATTTTATTTGCTTCATCAGCAACTTCATTTCTACCCGTAGCGCGTAAATAACGTTCCATACTTTCGTCATAACCAAAAGTAGAAGTGGTTGCACCAATCTCGGCGCCCATGTTACAAATGGTGCCTTTACCTGTACAGCTCATTGAGGTGGCGCCATCGCCAAAATATTCTACAATTGCTCCTGTACCACCTTTTACGGTAAGGATACCCGCAACTTTAAGAATTACATCTTTAGCAGCAGTCCACCCGTTTAATTTTCCTGTTAACTTTACGCCGATTAACTTAGGGAATTTAAGCTCCCAAGGTAAACCCGCCATTACATCGCAGGCATCAGCACCACCAACTCCAATGGCAACCATACCCAAGCCACCCGCATTTACGGTATGCGAGTCGGTTCCGATCATCATTCCACCTGGAAAAGCATAATTTTCTAAAACCACCTGGTGAATAATACCAGCACCTGGTTTCCAGAAACCGATACCGTATTTGTTCGATACAGAAGATAAGAAATCAAAAACTTCGGCACTTTCGGTTTTAGCATGAGGTAAATCTATTGCAGCACCTTCTTTAGCCGTAATTAAGTGATCGCAATGAACTGTAGAAGGTACAGCCACTTGTGGACGACCAGCTTGCATAAATTGCAATAATGCCATTTGAGCTGTTGCATCCTGCATCGCAACCCGATCTGGTGCAAAATCTACGTAGTCAGAGCCACGTTTAAACGCCGTTTTAGGATCTCCATCCCAAAGGTGTGTATACAATATTTTTTCAGATAATGTTAAAGGTCTGCCAACCACTTTACGCGCAGCCTCAACGCGGCTGCCAAAGCTTGCATAAACCTTTTTAATCATGTCTATATCAAAAGCCATACTTTATTTTTTTTAAAATTATTGTCAATAACAACACTAACTAAATTAAACAATTTTTAATATACTTATTTTTAAGATTTGTCAAATTATGTTATTTAAAACCATTCTATTCAATTGTTAGTGTAAATAAAAAGGCTATCCTATTATGGGACAGCCTTTGTGCTTTATTAACAAAAAATATGTTTATTTGTTTCTTATTGTTTTGTAGAAATAGGTGTGAACTTGGTTAAGTTGATGCCTTCTACCGCTACTTTATATTCCTCAATGCTTGGAATACGACCTAAAATAGCAGAAAGAACCACTACCGGTGTTGATGCCAATAAAGACTCTCCTTTTTTACCATCTTTATCTTCCACCACGCGGCCCTGGAATAAACGGGTTGACGTAGCCATTACAGTATCGCCTTTGGCCGCTTTCTCCTGGTTTCCCATGCATAGGTTACAGCCCGGACGTTCCAAGTACATGATGTTCTCATATTCGGTACGCGCTGCAGCCTTAGGTAAAGCATCGCTGAACTCAAATCCTGAGTATTTTTGTAAGTACTCCCAATCGCCTTCTGCTTTCAACTCATCGATGATATTGTAAGTAGGGGCCGCAACTACCAAGGGAGCTTTGAACTCTACTTTACCAGTAAGTGTCTCTACGTTTTTCAACATCTGAGAAACGATTTTCAAGTCGTCTTTATGTACCATACAAGAACCTACGAAACCAAGGTCTACTTTTTTATCGCCACCATAAAAGGTTAAGTCTCTGATGGTATCATGCGTATAACGTTTAGAAACATCTGCATTGTTCACATCCGGATCGGCAATCATTGGCTCGTTGATGATATCCAGGTCAATAACTACTTCTGCATAGTATTTGGCATTATCATCTGGCATTAAAGCTGGCTTAATACCGGTTTTAATTTCTTCAATACGTTTGTTTGCTTTATTGATCAATCCTTGTAAAACCTGGTTATGGTTGTCCATACCCTTGTCTATCATGATTTGAATGCGGTTTTTAGCAATTTCTAACGATTGGATTAATGTATCGTCTTGCGAAATACAAATAGATGCTTTTGCTTTCATCTCAGCTGTCCAGTCTGTAAAGGTAAAAGCCTGATCAGCCAATAAAGTACCAATGTGTACCTCGATAATACGGCCCTGGAATACATTTTCGCCATCAAACTGTTGCAACATTTGCAATTGTGTTGCATGAACTACATCACGGAAATCCATGTGTTCTTTCATTTGACCTTTGAATGTTACTTTTACCGACTCAGGAATTGGCATAGAAGCCTCACCAGTTGCCAGTGCCAATGCCACTGTACCAGAATCTGCACCGAAAGCTACACCTTTAGACATACGCGTGTGCGAATCACCACCGATGATAATTGCCCACTCATCAATAGTAATGTCGTTCAGTACCTTGTGAATAACATCTGTCATTGAATGATATTCGCCTTTAGGGTCGCGGGCAGTAATTACGCCGAAGTCATTCATGAACTTCATCAATTTAGGGATGTTTGCCTGTGCTTTTTTGTCCCAAACAGATGCGGTATGACAGCCAGATTGATAAGCGCCATCAACAATCGGAGAAATAACTGTAGCAGCCATCGCTTCTAATTCCTGAGCGGTCATCAAACCTGTTGTGTCTTGAGAACCTACAATGTTTACTTCTACACGAACGTCAGAACCAGCATGTAAAACCTTGCCCTGTGTTAAACCAACCGCATTTCTATTGAAGATTTTTTCTACAGCCGTTAAACCTTGGCCTTCAATAGATACCTCTTTAGCAGGAGCGAATACTAGCGAAGGTTCGATAGCTAAAGTTTTGGCTGCAAAAGTTTGGATTTTTTTTCCAAAAACGATAGCATAAGAACTACCAGCTTTGATAAATTCCATTTTTTGCGGTGTCAACGCTTTTGAAATGTCGATCAGTTCTTGATCTCCATTGTATAATTTTTTAGTTTTTGTATTAATGGTAAGTACTGTACCCGTTTCTATAGAATAAACCTGCTCTAAAACCGGCTCGTCATTTTCGTTACGGATAACATTGCCATTTTCATCCGTTTTCTTTACCCAGTTTTTAAGGTCGATACCAATACCGCCTGTTACATCAACTGTTGTTAAGAAAATTGGAGAAATGCCATTGGTGCCACCTACAATTGGGGCGATGTTCACAAATGGAATATAAGGGCTAGATTTTTTACCCGTCCAAAGTGCAACATTGTTTACCCCCGACATACGTGAAGAACCTACACCCATGGTACCTTTTTCAGCTACCAGCATTACACTTTTATCAGGGTGTTGCGCTTGCAATGCTTTAATTTCCTCCTGAGCCTCTGGCGTAATCATGCATTTGCCATGCAATTCGCGATCTGAACGAGAGTGTGCCTGGTTACCTGGAGACAATAAATCTGTAGAAATATCGCCAATACCAGCGATAAAAGTTACCACTTTGATTTCTTCTGGTACTTCAGGAAGATTAGTGAAGAACTCAGCCCTGGCATAACTTTCTAATATTTCTTTAGCGATGGCATTGCCATTGTTGTAAGCTTCTTTTAAACGATCGGTATCTGCATCGTATAAGAAAACCTGTGTTTTAAGTACATCTGCAGCTTTATGGGCTTTATCACCATTATCTGCCAAAGCGATGTCTAACAAAACTTTGATAGAAGATCCGCCCTTCATATGCGATAACAATTCGAAAGCAAAATCAGGCGTAATTTCTGCAACGATAGTTCCACCTAAAATAATTTCTTTTAAAAATTCTGCTTTTACACCAGCAGCTCCGGTAGTACCCGGCAAGGTGTTGTATATGAAAAAATTAACAGCATCTGCCCTGTTAAAATTATTTACATTTTTGATTTGATCGATGATTTCACTCAATAATTCTGCTCCATCAATAGGTTTGGGATGAAGACCTTGAGCTTTTCTGTCTTCAATCTCCTGGATATAATCGTTATAAATACTCATCTTAGCTATTTTACTCTTTTTGTTATAAGATTGTGCAACAGAATGTACACCCGCTTTTTACAAAAAAGAATACTGTTTTTGTATATTAATTTGCGTTTACTGAGCCAATAAGGCCGAGTTTTTTGGTTAAAACAAAAATAGCAAAAAACAACCCTTAAATGTAATTTGGGCAGGCGATTAAGTAATTTGGAATTATTCTAAACAACAAAAAAAGAGAGGGATTAAAGGTCGTAAAATCACATAAGTTATGGCTGGGTTTATGTAATTAGTAAGTGTTTTATGTGTGCCTCGTATAAGTTAAAATCTCCATTCTTACCGGCTTATATTATAATCGTCACCCTGAATTCATTTCAGGGTCTATTTGAGGCTGCCTCGTAAATAGAATTGTCATCCTGAGCCTGTCGAAGGACTTGTTTAAATCTCGAAAGGCGTTTCGACAAGCTCAACGTGACAAATTCGAATGGAATTACAAATATGATACAGCCTGATGACGATCGCATTAAGAAAAGAAGCCAAAAACTGTTCGTTACAAATAATGTTAATCGGGGCGACTGTTAATAGGTAAAAAGTAGTCATAAACGATAGAATCTTAATCTGGGTTAACCGTTCGTTATCGGACAGATTTGTGCGATTTTGAACAGTTATTTGTTTTTTTGATATATTAATTTATTTATAATCAGATTGTTAGTGTGTATTTGATGCCTTGGCATAAGATTAGCTTAAGGCTAAAGCGTTGAAAATGTAAAACCTTTTTCACTAAAATAAGCCAATACTTTGGGAAGTGCGTAAGATAAACGATCGAATGCTTTTAAACTATCATGAAATACAATTATAGAACCATTTTCGGTATGTTTAATCACGTTTTGATAACATTTTTCGGGCGAAAGCTTAGTGTCGAAATCGCCGCTGAGTACATCCCACATTATGATTTTTAGTCCTGGGATTTGAGATTTGAGATTTGAGATTTGAGACTTCTTAATTCTCCCGTATGGTGGGCGGAACAGATTTGTTTGTGTAAGTCCCTGGCATTTTAGTGTATTTTGAAGGTAGGTTTCATTATCGGTTTTCCAGCCTTTTAAATGATTGAAAGTATGGTTGCCAATGGCATGTCCGTCGTTTTTTACACGTTCAAAAACTTCGGGGTGTTTTACAATATTATCGCCAATGCAAAAAAATGTAGCTTTAGCATTAAAGACTTTTAAAGTTTTTAATACAAAATCTGTAACATTGGGTATAGGTCCATCGTCAAAGGTCAAATAAATAACTTTTTCGGTGCGGGATTTATTCCATAATAGTGATGGATAATACCATTTTAGCAGAAGCGGTGATTTGATCAGGTACATTTTAGCAGTAAAGTTACTAAATGCCTGTACAGATTGAAATTATTAAAGTTGTTTATATAGATTTGAAACAAATTATGAAGATGTTTACCAAGAATAAGTTAGTTACCGGATCTGCGTTATTAGTAGCATTAAGTTTTAGTCAGAAAATTAAGGCTCAAGAAGTTATCAGTATTCAACAGGCAGTAGAAAACACATTAAAAAACAATTTAAATATTAAACAAGCCGCTTTTAGTGCTTCTTTAAGTGAAGAAACTGTTCGTCAATCTAAAAATGCGCTCTTACCTACCTTAAATGGTACCATTAACCAGTCGATGCAATGGGGTAGAAGTCAACAGGTTTCAGGTTTATTCGAAAACACTCAAAATTATAATTTAAGTCCAAATGTAAGTACGAATGTTTCGCTTTTTGAAGGTGGTACTAAACTCAACCAGATCAGACAAAACAAAATTTTACTGGCCGCTAACGAAACCAATGTAGAAAAGGTAAAGAACGATCTGATTCTTCAGGTGGTTACGGCTTATCTTCAGGTGTTAAATAATGAAGATCAGGTAAAGGCTACAAAGCAACAATTAGATGTAGCCAATTCTACTTTAAAAAGGGAACAAGCACTATTAGATGTTGGAAATAAAACCCTGGCCGATATTTCTCAGGCAAAATCGCAGGCAGCCACGGCAGAGCTTAATTTAACAAATGCTCAAAACCAGCTAACCATATCTTATTTAACTTTAGGCCAATTGATGGAGATTCAACCTCCAATGACTTTTAAGGTTCAGCCTCCTTTGGTTAATGAGATGAGCAATATTCAAACCACTTATGTACCTACTGATATCTATAACCAGGCTTTAGCCACATTCCCTGATATTAAATTAGCGGAATTAAACAGTAAAGCAGCCGAAAAAGGTATTGCTGTAGCTAAGGGTGGATTCTTTCCTCAGATTAGTTTAGGAGCTGGTTTAGGATCGGCTTATTACTATCAGTTTAATTCGAGTTTTCCGATATCGAAATTTACCGATCAATTATCTGATAACTTTGGTCAGTATGTGAGTATGGGAATTTCCGTTCCGATTTTTAACGGATTCACGACCAGATCGGCAGTTAGAAAAGCGAAAATTAACTGGATGCAGCGTAAAACAGATGAGCAGCTATCAAAAAATAATTTGGTAAAAGTAATCAATCAGGCAGTTGCCGATCTTAGTGCTGCACAAAGTAGATACTCTTCTACCCAAAATGCTTTTCAGGCCCAGAAAGATGCTTTTTATGTAATTGATCAACGTTACAATGTAGGTTTGGTAAACTCACTGGATTACAGTACTGCTCAAACCAATAGAAACAAAGCCGAAATAGATTTTATCCAGGCTAAATATGATCTTTTATTCAGGGCAAAAGTAATTGATTACTATTTAGGCAAACAGATCACATTTTAAGATTAAAAGCTAAAAAATAAAAAAGGAAGCTTTGGTTTTATACCATAACATTACAACGTTTTAACTTTAAAACATTACATAATACAACAAACGAAATACAATCAATAAATTATGAAACTGAAGCACATTATTATTACCGTAGTTGCTATCATAGCTCTTCTAGTTATACTAAAGCTAACTGGAGTTATAGGCGGGAACAAAGCCGAAAAAGTAACTACAGAAAAAGCATCAGATAAAACTGTTGTTGAAACAGTTACTGCTAGTGGTAAAATTCAACCAGAAACTGAGGTTAAATTAAGTTCTGAAGTATCGGGAGAGGTAGTAGAATTAAAGGTAAAAGAAGGGGATATTGTTAAAGCAGGCCAATTGCTTTGTAAAGTACGTCCGGATGTTTTGCAATCAGGCTACGAGAGAACCGTAGCGAGTTTTAATGCGCAAAAATCAAGTGTTGCAGCTGCGCAACAACAATTGGCACAAAACCAGGCTAACTTTGTAAATGCAGACGCAACTTACAAACGTAATGTAGAGCTTTTTAAGAAAAAAGTAATATCGGCTTCAGAGTTTGATGCGGCAAAGGCTGCTTTTTTAACAGCAAAAGCCAATTTGGCCAGCGCAAAAGAAAATGTAACCGGTGCTAAATTTACTTTAGAGCAAACAGGGGCAAATGTTAAAGAAGCTGGTGCAAACTTAGCTAAAACAACAATTTATGCTCCGGTTGATGGCGTGGTTTCAAAATTGTCAATCGAATTGGGAGATCGTATTTTAGGAACTTCGCAAATGGCAGGTACAGAAATTATGCGTATCTCTAACCTATCATCAATGGAAGTTAATGTTGATGTTAACGAAAACGATATTACCCGTGTTAAAGTTGGCGATAAAGCTTCGATTGAGGTTGATGCTTTCTCCGATAAAAAATTTAGAGGTGTAGTAACCGAAATTGCAAGTTCATCAACAGCTGTTGGTACTGCGGTATCTACTTCAGTAGATCAGGTAACCAATTTCTCTGTAAAAATCAGGATTACTGAAGAACTAGCGGGTAAACAACAATCTATTTTCCGCCCAGGCATGTCGGCCACAGTTGATATCGAAAGCGAATCGTTAACAGGTTTAGCTATTCCAATTCAGGCTGTATTTACTGATAATGGTAAATCTGGCGATGCTGGTCAAAACCAGGGCAATCAGGAAAACACCGATAAGCAGAAATCTAAATTAACCGATAAAAAAGTGAAGCAATATATTTATGCTTACGATGCTAAAACTAAAAAGGTTAAAAAGACAGAGGTAACCACAGGAATCCAAAATGACCAGTTTATTATCGTGAAATCTGGTGTTAAAACTGGCCAAGAAATTGTTACTGGTCCTTATTCTGCCATCCAAAACAAATTAAAAGACGGAATGATTGTAGAAAAAACATCTAAAGACCAATTGTTTAGCAAAGACGCTAAGAAGTAGTTTATAATTAATAGCAAGAAATAGTAACTTGCGTTGTTTAAGGTGTATTCCTAAGGGTTTAGGGTGTAAGGTTTAAGGTTGAGGGGCAATTGGTCCTAGCCTTACACCTTACACCTTTTGCCTTAAGCCTTTAAAAGGCCTTTACACCTTTTACCTTAAACATTTTTTATAAACATGGTACCTAAAATAGCAATGATTGGGGGCGGGAGCTGGGCTACTGCCATTGTTAAAATGCTTGCAGATAATTTATCTGAAAAGGAAATTTTTTGGTGGATGCGCAACGAGGCAGCCATAGCGCACATTAAAAAATTTAAACACAACCCTAATTATATCAGTTCTGTTGAGATTAAACTTACTCAGGACGACCATATCTCTTCAGATATCAATTCCATCATAAAATCTGCCGAATTTGTAATTCTAAACGTTCCGGCAGCATTTTTAAAAGACACTTTAACTTCCATTACCGCCGAAGATTTAAAGGGCAAAAAAATCATTTCAGCCATAAAAGGCATAGTACCCGAAGATAATCTGATTATCGGCGAATTTTTGCACGAAAATTATAATATCCCATACGATGATATTTTAGTGGTTAGCGGACCATGCCATGCCGAAGAAGTAGCTTTAGAAAAATTATCATACCTAACCATAGCCTGTACCGATGTAGACAAGGCATCAACATTTGCTTCATTTTTAAATACCCGATACATTAAAACAAACGTATCAGACGATATTTTCGGGACGGAATATGCTGCGGTTTTAAAAAATATTTATGCMGTAGCCAGCGGTATTTGTCATGGCATAGGTTATGGCGATAACTTTCAGGCCGTATTGATCAGCAATGCCATCCGCGAGATTAAACGTTTTGTTGATGCCGTTCACCCCATCAATAGGGATATTATGGAGTCGGCATATCTTGGCGATTTGTTGGTTACAGCGTATTCGCAGTTCAGCCGCAACCGTACGTTTGGTAACATGGTAGGCAAAGGTTACACCGTAAAATCTGCCCAATTGGAGATGAATATGGTTGCTGAAGGTTATTATGCGGTTAAGTGTATGCATATTAAAAATCAGGCGTACAATGTAGATATGCCAATTTGCAAGGCGGTGCACAGTATTATTTATGAAAACCGTTCGCCGCACATTGAAATGAAATTATTGGCAGAGAAATTAAATTAATGTCAACCTGAGGGATAATTTATGGTGTAAAAATCAATATAAATTACAGGAGAATTTAAAGAGGTGAGTCAATTAGAAGTATCGTCATTTCGATCCCGAAGATTCGGGAAGAAATCTTTAAATTCGATTTCAACAATATAGTTTAAAGATCTCTCCACTCCGCAGTGCTTCGGTCGAGATGACGATTTTTCTATCGAAATCTATTAATGCCAATATAGTCTAAGGATCTATTTTAATTTATTCTTCTCAGACTGGCAACCGCTCTACTTAAATTTGTAGCGAGCTTCATGTTTCCTTGCAACCGATTGCTGTTTAGCCCCGGGCGAAGCGGCATCCCTGTAGCGCAGCGAAAGGATACAGCGAAGAACGGGAACAGACTCTAATAGCTGCTGTGCCCATGCGCTCCAAAAAAACAATTTAAATCTTTTGTAAAGCAAGGTTGGTGCTTTTCTGATCTGGCAGTCCTTCTTTCCGCTTCTATCTTTTTGTGAGGGTTCGTGAAAACATTTTTGACGGTGCAGCAAAAAGGATAACCGCTTCAATAAGGTTTATTGAACGAGGGCTTTGCAAGAAATAAAAAATGAATGCTTATGAAAGAGGTAGGTAGGCGTTCT
>NZ_JBFTQI010000109.1:0-11790 GCF_056398925.1 Pedobacter sp. 01T416_2 | reverse complement strand
TCTTACTTCCTCCATATCTGTATTTATCCTTTTTTATCTGCGGTTAATATCTTAACCAATAAAAATAAAATCGTATTTTTGCGCTTCATTAATTACAGCACAGTTTGAAGTTTCCAAATTTTAAAGACCTTATTCTTTTCGAAGACAACGATTTTATTGTTATCAATAAACCTCCATTTTTAGCCTCGCTCGATGAACGTGGTGGATCTGGAGAAACCAATGTGTTACGCCTGGCCAAACAGTATAGCGATGATGCACAGGTTTGTCACCGTTTGGATAAAGAAACTTCTGGCGCTTTAATTATCGCCAAAAATCCTGAAGGTTACCGTCATGCTTCTATGCAGTTCGAAAGAAGAAAGGTGAATAAAACCTATCATGCGGTAGTAGATGGGCATGTCATTTTCGATCAGTTAACCGTTGATCTTCCGATTTTGAACGATGGCAATAAAAATGTAACCATTGATAGGGCAGAAGGTAAAAGAGCAGAAACCATTTTCGATTCGTTAAAATACTACAAACATTATACACTGGTTGAATGCAARCCAATAACTGGTCGTATGCACCAGATCCGTATTCACTTAGCAACACAAAGGGCAGCCATTGTTGGCGATGATATGTACAAAGGGAAACCTGTTTTTCTTTCGTCAATTAAGAGAGGTTATAAATTAACCAAAGGCGAAGAGGAGCAACCCATTATGAAACGTTTCGCATTACATGCCAGGCACCTGGTTTTTAAAGGATTAGATGACAAAGATATTGTGATCGATGCACCATACCCAAAAGATTTCGCAACCTTAATTAAGTTATTGGATAAATTTGATGCATAAAGGAAGCCTTTAAATTGGCTTCTCTTGTTGTTTTTGTTACTTTTGGGCATTCGCCCTCTATTAAAAAACAATAGGATGTATATCAGATTTGTAAATTACCTTGATCAGGTTAATCAGTACCGAAAATCTAAAATATCAAACCGTAATTTCTTAATTATCCTCGCTGTAATTGTTGGGGTTTTAGCAGGATTAGCCGCCGCCGCTCTAAAGAGCCGGTTTAACCCCATTGCTTTATGCCATTTCGAAAAAATCGAGCAAGGTAGAAGCACACAATATTTATTCGCAGATTATTACCGCAGCCGTTACGGTAGGTTTTGGTGGTTCAACAGGTTTGGAAGCGCCAATTGTTACCAGTGGATCGGCAATAGGCTCAAACCTTGGCCGTTTACTTGGCTTATCTTATCGCGAAATTACCATGCTAGTGGCCTGTGGCGCAGCAGCAGGTATTGCAGGAGCATTTAATAGCCCAGTAGCTGGGATTGTATTTGCTATCGAAATTTTATTACCAGAGTTTACCATCCCTGCGTTTATCCCACTTTTATTATCGGCTGCAACAGCTGCAGTAGTAGCAAGATTATTCTATACACAGCAACTTTTCTTTTTGGTTACAGAAGGATGGAAGGTGAATGCATTGTTTTATTATGTGATACTGGCTTGTTTTATAGGCTTATTCTCCATTTATTTTACAAAAGCCAATTATGCCGTAAAAGGCTTATTCTATAAAATAAAACATCCTTATACCAAAGTTATTGTGGGTGGTTTAATGCTTGGAGTTTTGGTTTTTCTATTCCCAACACTTTACGGCGAAGGTTATATCACAATAAAGGGACTGTTAAAAGGCGATTACCAAACAGTGATCAATAATAGTATTTTCTCCGATTACAATACCATTCCGGCTTTAGTGGTGTTGTTTACAGTAGTAACTATTTTCATGAAGTCGATAGCGACTTTGGTTACCTTGGGCGCTGGTGGTAACGGCGGAACGTTTGCGCCCAGTTTAATTATGGGCGGTTTAATCGGGTTTATCTTTGCCTATGTGGTAAATCTATCTGGTTTGGCGCAATTAAATGTTTCGAACTTTATTGTTGCAGGTATGGCAGCTGCTTTGGGCTCGATTATGCATGCTCCCTTAACTGGCATCTTCCTGATTGCCGAAATTACGGGTGGATATATCTTAATGGTACCACTAATGATTACCACTGCCATTTCTTATGCCATTAACCGCAGCGCTCAAAAACATTCTATTTATACAAAAGCATTAGCGGATAAAGGAGAACTGTTATCGCATGATGATAAGGATACGACTGTTTTAAATCAGATGAAACTAAAGTATTTGATCGAGAAAACCTATCCTCGATTAAACATGAATGATCAGATTTCGATTAAGATGAATGAGATCATGCAATCGCGTAAAAATATATGTGCTGTTACAGATGAACTGGGCGATTTTAAGGGCATCATTTACATAGAAGAGCTATTTAACGAAATGATTAATCACCCTGATAAGGAAAATTTGCTAGCTTCTTATTTGGTACAACCTGCACCGAACGCCGTCACCGAAAATGATGATCTGAAAATGGTATTAGAGAAGATGGAGCAAGATAATGTATGGATTTTACCCGTATTAACTGCGCAGAACCAATATTTAGGTTTCGTTTCTAAAACAGCAATCTTTAATAAATACAGGGCATTGCTGATGAGGCAGAATGATTATATGGGGTAGTTGTGGCTCATAAATAGAGGAGAAATATCATTAAACGAAAGAAGTCAAGTTTTTAAAACTTGACTTCTTATTATGATCTTACTCAGCTCTTTTTAAGCCAAACTTTTCAATTTTGCTGTACAAATGACTTCTTTGGATATCAATCTCATCCGCCGTTTTTGATACGTTCCAGTTGTTTTTTTCCAATTTGAATTTGATAAATTCGCGCTCTGCATGATCTTTATAATCCTGAAAATTATTGAACGAATCGAAAGAAAAAGCAAGGCTTGAACCGCCAGCACCTGCAATCTGTGCACTGGTTGCAGCACCAATGTTTGTACCACCGCCTGGATTAGCGAATGCACGTACATCATTTTCGGTAATTACCTTATCGCTCAAAATAATTAAACGCTCAATCATGTTATGTAGCTCACGCACGTTACCTGTCCACGGTAAGGCCTTTAAAGCAGCCATACCAGTATCATTTATTTTCTTAACCGGCATCCCATAATCACTGCATATATTCTCTAAAAAGTTTTGTGCAATAACCGGAATATCATCTGTACGCTCCGTTAAATGTGGAACATGGATATTGATTACATTTAACCGGTGGTATAAATCCATACGGAAGTTACCATCTTCGATTTCTTTCATTAAATCTTTATTGGTTGCCGCTAAAACACGAACATTTACTTCAATTTCCTTTTCGCCACCTACACGCGAAATTTTATGCTCTTGTAAGGCACGTAAAACTTTTGCCTGGGCAGAAAGGCTCATATCGCCAATCTCATCCAAAAATAGCGTACCACCATTAGCCAGTTCAAATTTACCAATACGTTGTTTAACAGCAGAGGTAAATGAACCTTTCTCGTGGCCAAACAATTCACTTTCAATCAGTTCTGATGGAATAGCGGCGCAGTTCACCTCAATTAGAGGGCTATCGGCACGGTTCGATTTTTCATGTAACCAACGGGCTACCAATTCTTTACCACTACCATTTGCACCCGTAATTAATACACGGGCCTCGGTCGGAGCCACACGTTCTATGGTTTCTTTAATTTTAGAAATACTTTCCGATTCGCCTAAAATCTCTCGGGTTTTACTTGCTTTACGTTTTAAAACCTTGGTTTCGGTAACTAAATTTCCACGGTCTAAACCATTACGAACCGTAATTAATAACCTGTTTAAGTCAGGTGGTTTCGAAATAAAATCAAAAGCTCCTTTTTTACTGGCTTCAATGGCAGTTTCAACTGTTCCATGACCAGATATCATAATGAATGGCAAATCGGGTTTGATGATCTGTGCCTGTTCCAGCACTTCCATACCATCCATCTTATTCATCTTGATATCGCAAAGTACCAGGTCGAAATTTCCTTTTTTGATCATTTCGAGGCCATCAATACCGTTATCGATATCTTCAACATCGTAATTTTCGTACTCCAGAATTTCGCGTAAGGTACTCCTTATCGCACGCTCATCATCAATTATTAATAGTTTAGCCATTAGAGATGTATCCTTTAATTTTGAAATGCGAATATATTATTTTTTAATTAAYGTATAGTTTTTTATACAATTAATACGCAATAAACCTTAAAAGATGAGAAAGGTTTTTAATAAGTGTAATCCATCTTAAACTTATTTAAATCGGGCTTTTGTTTTTTAGCTCTTTTTAGTTCCAATTCGTAAATGGTTCTGCCCAGATTTTTCATAAAAGGAAAACAAACTGTTTCGTATTCGTATTTATTATCGTTAAATATGCCATCCTCATTACTATGAACAACAGCGGTTAGGAAATATTCAATTCCATTTTTAAAATCAACGAAATATGAGTTATCAATGATGTAGCCATAGCTATCGCCATATTTATTGAAGATGCGGATATTTGGATCAGGAGTTACCTGTTCCCGTCCATAGTATAACATTTTTGCATAGGTAGTC
Organism: Pedobacter sp. 01T416_2; assembly: GCF_056398925.1. Classification (NCBI taxonomy): domain Bacteria; kingdom Pseudomonadati; phylum Bacteroidota; class Sphingobacteriia; order Sphingobacteriales; family Sphingobacteriaceae; genus Pedobacter; species Pedobacter sp. 01T416_2. The sequence goes on along the minus strand of NZ_JBFTQI010000109.1, from coordinate 7,323 downwards.
CAAAATTCTTTCGGATCGTATTTAGGAAAATTACTTTCGGTTGGATATTTACTCATATAAGTATAAATGAGCTTATAATCTTCTTTAGTAAGGTTAAACCGTTCTTTAAGCGGAAAAGCATCAGGAAAAATCAATTTCTGCATCAGTTTCTGTTGATCGTTAATGGCGAAAGCGTTTTTCCCCGCTAAACTGAAAGGTTTGTTTACCAGCTTGTTGGTACTATCCATGTATCCGGTACCCATTACCAAATTGCTTAATTTTAATTCATATTCTTTTGAATCGTACCGGGCAGCCTGATCATACACCAATTGTTCGCCATTGTAAAATTTGATGGGATTGGTATGTTTAGCTGATTCTCCTGCATCGCCAATGGCCAGGCGATTTAAAATGCGGCTATCGTATAATCCGTTAGCTTTCAGTTTTTCATTAATTTCGGCACGACCAATAAACTCGAATAAACGGTTAAAAGCATCATTATCACTGGTAAGCAAAATCTTTTTAACGTAATGCTCTATTGATGGAAGTCCATTTTTAGCACTTGTATCTGTTAAAACCTTCGTTTGTCCTTTATAGGCGCTATCGGTAATCATGGTACTCTTAGCCGTTAAGCCTGTATTTTTTAAGCGGTTTACTTTTTCCAAGGCAAAAATTACAGCGGCTAGTTTAACCGTACTGGCAGGATAAAAATAATGGTGTGGGTCTAAATTGTAGCTAAAGGTTTTAAAAGTGGGTTTATTCTTCGCACCACGGTTAATCTGGGTATAGAGAATCTGGATCTGGTTTTGATCAGGATKATGAAGTACAGCGGAAAAAAGCTCAGGCTTAGACTCCATCAGTTTCTTCAAAAAAACAGTATCGGTTTTTTGCGCCATAACAGATAGGCTTATTAATGAAAATGTAACAATTAATATTCTTCTCATGGGTAAAAATTTGATTCCTAATTTAGCTTTTTCTATTAAAACCACCATTTTCCATCATGCATTTTACATGTTGCTTAATTTTGTTACTTTTGCAGCGCTTTTGGTTTCCGGCATTACACCCGGAATTAAAAGGGAATACAGTGTAAATCTGTAACTGTCCCGCAGCTGTAAGCTCTATAACGGATTTCCAATCAATCTGCCACTGTTCCGACTTGTCGGGATGGGAAGGCCGGAAACCCGGGAGTAAGTCAGAAGACCTGCCTTCAGCATTTAATTTCATAGCTTTCGGGGATTGAAGCTAGGATTGAGATACTTAACGTTTTTCGTATTTTCATTTCCTTTTCTATCTGTTGGCTGTGGGCAAAACCACAATCAAATGAACAAAAAAAGAATGCTAACTGTAGCCAGTTTAGGGCTAGCACAGTTAATGATTAGCCAGGTGGCTAATGCTCAAACACAAGACAGTTTGCAGCTCAAAGATGTTGTAATTTCTGCAACAAAAAATGACCAGAAACAATCACAGACAGGTAAAGTGGTTACGATCATCAGTCGTGAAGTATTGGAGCGCAGTAACGGAAAATCATTGCCAGAACTTATTAGCGAGCAGGCAGGGATTATTGTAGCAGGTTCAAGCAGCAATCCGGGATTAAACAAATCGGTATTTTTTAGAGGTGCAGGAAGTGCTTATGCCGTGGTTTTAATCGATGGTATTGTGCAAAACGATCCATCAGGAAACGGAGGTGCATTCGATTTAAGATTGATTTCTATCGATCAGATCGATCATATCGAAATTTTAAGAGGCGGTCAGTCTACCATTTATGGTTCTGATGCCGTTGCAGGAGTAATCAATATCATCACTAAAAAAGGTGGCCCAAAAGGCAATACCATTTATGGTGTGGCCAGTGCAGGCAGTTACGAAACTTACAAAGGAACCATTGGTTTAAACGGTGGTGTTGAAGGTTTTTCGTATAATATTAACTATACCCACGCCAAAACCGATGGAATTTCAGAAGCAGCAACACCAGTGGGAAGTACAGCTGTATTTGATAAAGACGGCTTTAAAACTGATGCCTTAAATGCGAATTTCGGAATCAAACTGGATAAGCATTTCTCTGTAAATCCATTTGTACGCTACTATTATGGCAATTACAAGTTTGATGGTGGCGCTTTTACCGATGCAAACAATTATTCTATCCTGAAAAACTTTGCTGCAGGTACCAATGCCAAATACGAATTTGCAACTGGTAAAGTAACGTTAAACTATAGTTTCGAAAGTACCAGAAACGATGCGCATAGCCAGTACCCAAGCATTAACGAAGGAAGGGTATCACTATTGGATTTATTCTACAACCAAAAATTGGGTAACAAACTCGATTTATTGGTGGGTATCGATAACCGTGTGATGAAATTATCATCAGCAACAAATAAACCGGAAACCAACATTTTTGCCGCTTACGGATCATTATTCTTACACGATTTAAGTGTGTTTAACCTTGAAGTAGGCGGACGTTACAATAAACACGAACAATATGGCGAAAACTATACCTACTCAATTACCCCAAGCATCAATGTCATTAAAGAGATAAAATTATTTGGAACGGTTTCAACAGCATTTAAAGTTCCTACCTTAAACATGCTTTTTGGTCAGTTTGGTGCTAATTTGGATTTAAAGCCGGAAAAATCGAAGAATTACGAAGCTGGCGTTAATTTTAGCTTTGCTGGCGACAAATTTAGCTTACGTTTAGCAGGTTACAAACGCGATTTAACTGACGCCATTATTTATGCTTACCCTAACGGATACATTAACCAGGTAAGTCAGAAAACCAAAGGTTTCGAAGTTGAACCAGCAGTTAAATTCAGTGTGTTTAACATTAATGGCTATTACGCTTATGTAGAAGGCAATGAGTTCAACTTTGTTGATAATGCCGTTGCTAACTATCTTTTCCGCAGACCAAAACATACATTTGGCATTACTGCAGGTGCACAGGCAACAAGCAATTTATATGTGAGTGCAAATTACCGTTATTTCGGCAAACGTACCGATGGTAATTTTAACACGTATACAGTCGACAATCTACCTGCTTATAAATTGTTAAATGCTTATGCCGAATATGCATTGGCAAAGAAACGTGTAAAGATATTTTTTGATGCAAAAAATATTCTGAACGAAAAATACAGCGAAATTATTGGTTACAATAGTTTGGGCTTCAACTTTAATACAGGTGTAAGTTTTAATATCCGCTAATAAAAATTTAACTTTGTTTAAATATTAACCAGAAATAGCATGTCTCATTTAAAATTTAATCCACGCACTTTAATTTTGTTGTTAATGATATTGGCAATAACGGCTTTACGTTTGCTGGTAACATTCAACTCAGATGAATTAAAGTTTGCTAATTTTTCATCAATAGGAGCAGTAGCCTTATTTGGAGGAGCATATTTTAAAGATCATCTTAAAGCATTCGCTTTTCCGCTATTGAGTTTGTTTTTAAGCGATTTAGTACTTTATACAACCATCTATAAACAGTATGTAGATTTGTTTTTAGTTCAAGAACTTTGGACATACCTTGCAATTGCATTAATGGTTTTAGCGGGTCGTTTCTTATTAAAGAAGGTAAATATTGCCAGCTTATTCCTATCTACAATCGTAATTGTATTCATCCATTGGATTGTAAGTGATATCGGTTCATGGTATAAAAACCCATTGTATACGCAAAACTTAAATGGTTTTATAGATTGCTTAATTAAAGCCATTCCATTCGAGATCAGATTCTTAGAAGGAACAATAATCTATGGTGCTTTGCTTTTTGGCGCTTTTGAAATCTTAAAAGCAAAATACCCAGTATTAAAACTGCAAACACAAGAGCTGTAGAAAGATCCATTGTTTGGCATAACACCAATAAAGTAAAAACAAGATAGAAATCCTCTTTTGATTCGATTCAAAAGAGGATTTTTTTTAACTTAGAATATCAATTCCATTTTACCTTTTACATCCTAATGAAAGTTGTTTCCTTTTTACCTGCTGCCACTAAAATGATTTACGATATGGGCCTGCAAGAATACCTGCATGGCGTAACATTCGAATGCCCTAAAGAGGCTGCAGATCAACCAAAAGTTGTACGTTGCATATTAGAAGGCAAAAACTATTCGAGTATCGAAATAGACCGGATCTTTTCGGCATCAAAAGCGCAAGGCAAAAGTTTGTATTGGGTAGATGATGCACTGTTGGAAAGCATCGCACCCGATGTGGTTTTCACACAAGATATATGCGAGGTGTGCAACATCGATACTGTTTGTACCGAAACAGCCGTAATGAAGCTTAGCAAACAGCCAACGCTGGTACCTTTATCGCCAAATAACTTACAGGATGTTTTCGATTGCGCCATTACCATTGCCAGGGCTTTAGGAAAGGAAGAGGTAGCGTTAAACTATCTGGCAGGCCTGCAAAAGAAAACGGATCATATTTTAGATCAGCTTAGGGCAAACCGTGCACCGTTAAAAAGGATTATGCTAATGGAATGGATCGAACCGATATACAATTGCGGACACTGGATTCCTTTTCAGATTGCAGCAGCCGGTGGCGTTGATATGTTGTCCAATCCTGGTGGCGACTCTATTGTAACCCAGTGGGATAAAATCCTGAAATATAACCCAGAGGTTTTGATTATCGCACCATGTGGCTTTGATATGAAACGAAGCATGGAAGAAATGGAGCTGTTAACGTCAAAATCAGGCTGGATCGATCTTGAGGCAGTAAAAAACAATCAGGTTTATATTGCTGATTTTGATATGTTCACCCAACCTAGCGTAGGTACGCTGGTTGAAGGTATAGAAGCTTTAGCCTGCATGTTCCACCCGGAGATATTTAAGGCAGACGAAAACATAGCCAAAAAATTCATCAGCCACAGCCGGTCTGTGAAATCACTAAAATCAGTGTAATCATTTAATCTGTGTAATCATAATTTATGAAATTAGTTGTTTTAACAGGAGCAGGGATCAGTGCCGAAAGTGGGTTAAAAACATTTAGGGATTCTGATGGATTATGGGAGGGCTATAATGTTTATGATGTAGCTACCCCCGAGGCCTGGGAGAGAAACCCCGAATTGGTACAAGAATTTTATAATGAAAGGAGAAGACAGGTTTTAGCCGCAAAACCCAATTTGGCTCACCAGGTGCTTGCTGAGCTGGAAAAAGACTTCGACGTTGAAATTATTACCCAAAACATTGATGATTTACATGAAAGAGCAGGTTCTACCAAAGTTACCCATCTTCATGGCGTTATTACCAAGTCTCAATCAGATAGAAAAGCTGATTTAACTTATCCAATCGTTGGTTCAGAAATCAAAATGGGCGAGCTTTGCGAGTTGGGTTCTCAACTTCGGCCGCATGTAGTCTGGTTTGGTGAAGCTGTACCCATGATAGAGGTAGCCGCTAAACTTTGCAAACAGGCAGACTTGTTTGTACTGATCGGAACTTCATTGGCCGTTTATCCGGCGGCAGGTTTAATCGATTTTGTGCCTTCCTTTGTCGACAAATACATTATCGATCCAAGAACACCCGATGTAAAACGTTATAAAAACGTGATCAACATTGAGAAAAACGCTGTAGAAGGCATTACAGAATTAAAAGAAATATTAGTCAATGCCAGATAAAAAGCTTTGCATTTTTAATTGGAGCGGTGGTAAAGACAGTACATTGGCCTTACACTATGTCTTACAAGATCCTACTATCGAAATCCGTTACCTGATTACAACAGTTACCGAAAAATATAACCGTGTTTCGATGCATGGCGTTAGAGAAGCTTTACTGATTAAACAGGCCGAAAGCATTGGTATTCCACTGTATCAGATCCGTTTGGGCGAAATGCCAGATATGGAAACCTACGACAGTACCATGAAGCATCATCTTTCTAAATTTAAGGAGGAGGGTATTACCCATTCTATTTTTGGTGATATCTTTTTAGCGGACTTACGTAATTATCGTGAAAATAAATTAGCAGAAATTGGGCTTAAGGCTATTTTTCCGCTTTGGAAAAAAGATACAAAACATTTAATTGAAGAATTCCTAAACCTGAACTATAAAACCATCATTGTTTGCACACAGCAAAATCTCGAAAATTTTTGTGGAAAAGTAATCAGCCTTGATTTAATCAAGCAATTTCCTGCAGATATTGATCCATGTGGCGAAAACGGAGAGTTTCATACCTTTGCTTTTGAAGGACCAATTTTCAAGAACAAAATCACTTTCACCATCGGAGAGAAGGTATTCAGGACTTATAACGCACCAAGTAAAACAACTGCTAATGAGGATTCTCCTTGTTCAACAACAGCACTTTCTGGTTTCTGGTATATAGATTTATTGGAATAATTTTTCTTTTCAAAACATTTTGGCATCATTTTTTCTTTAGTATGGGTAATTAACTAAATCACACATCCCATTGAAACCTGTTTAGTGAGGTTAGGTAACTAAACAAGCGTCATATTAAAAAATTAAGAGTTATGAAAAAGATATTGGTAGTAATCGCATTAAGTTCTTCAGTTTTATTTGCTTGTAATAATAAGGCAAAAGAAGAAGCAGCATTAAAACAACAACAGGCCGAAAAACAATTGGCAATTAAAGCAGTTAAAGATAGTTTAAGGTTAGATAGCTTTAAAAAAGCCGAAGTGGCCAAAGTAGAACAGGAAAAAGAAGCTAAACACCAGGCAGAATTAGCTGCTGCAAGAAGAGCAAGCTCATCTAGATCTTATGCAAGCTCAGGTGGTGGTTCTAGCAGTGCTTACGGAGGTACACAACCAACAGCTAAGAAAAAAGGCTGGAGCGATGCAGCTAAAGGTGCTGTTATTGGTGGTGCAGCCGGAGCGGTTGGTGGTGCTTTAATCGATAAGAAAAAAGGCAGAGGTGCCATTATTGGTGGATTAGTTGGAGCTGGTGGCGGTTACTTAATCGGTAGAGGTGAAGACAGAAAATCTGGCCGTGTGCAGCCTAAAAACTAAAAAAAGGTTTTTAAAGATAAAAAAGTCCCGATGTAAATCGGGACTTTTTTTGTGTCAAAAAAAATGATTTATATATTAGCAAAAAAAGAACCATGATAGAAACCCAAACCGCAGATAAAGGACAGATCCAACACTTCGTAATGTTCTGGTTAAAACCTCAACTAACCAAAACCGAGATCACAGATTTCGCTAACTTCTTTGAAAGTTTAAAACCTATAAAATACATTAAAACGTTAAGTTATGGCTTAGCAGCAGGTACACCTGTACGCCCTGTTACCGATAACTCTTTTACTTATTCGCTAACCATTACCTTTGCAAACATTGCAGACCATAATGCTTACCAGGAAGATAAAGTGCATTTAGATGCTGTAGAAAAATTCTCTAATAACTGGTACAGGGTAGTGGTACAC
>NZ_JBFTQI010000108.1:0-10757 GCF_056398925.1 Pedobacter sp. 01T416_2 | reverse complement strand
GCATTAGTACCACCGTATGGTAATAACAAACCATCCTCAGAGTTTGAAGTTTGTACCCCTGATGCCGAGTTTACAATCGGCGCATCACCATACATGATGATACCATTCCAAGAACCACCAACTTTTGATTTTTCGGTTAATACAATCGGATTATCGGCAGTACCGTTGGCAATTAGCTTACCACCATTTAATACTACTAAACCATCATCACCATCAGCTTTATCTGCGGTAAAAGTAGAACCTGCCTCGATAGTTAAAGTAACACCCGATTGAATTTTAACAATACCTTTTAACGTATAATTACCAAAAGCCAATGTTCTGTTAGCTGTAATATCGCCTGTGATTTCGCCTACTACCGGAACTTTTGTAGGGATTTCATCATCTTCGTCTTTTGAACAGCCCGTAAAAATTGTAGCTGACACAGCAATTGCATAAAGTAATTTTTTCATTTTTAATCTTTTTTAATTTTCCTTTTGATGTGTAAATTTAGTTTTCCTATGTTTTGAATACATTAACCCATGTTTAACATTACGTAAACCGAAGGTTAAGGAATCGTAATATTAAATTAGAATGTGTAGCCAAGGCCTAACGACACGCCAACACCTCTTTTATAATCTTTAACAGTAAGGCTGTTCTCGTATATTTTCACTAAGCTCTTTTCGCCCAAATCAACTTTATAAGTTGGATTTAAGATATTCTCTACACCAAACTTTAAATCCCACTTGCTCGCAATTTTGTTGTTCCAGATCAAATCTAGTTTTCCAAATGGTTTCTCGTAGTAGTTATCTAAGCCATTGGTACCCACAGCATAAATACGTTCGCCATAAATATTATAGGCTAAAGTGATGGTGCTTTTCCAGTTTTTACCAAAATTACTTTCATGTTTGATATCAGCATTGATTAACCACGGTGACGCGCCCTGCAACTTGCGGGTATTATCATTACCAATAGCAGCAGTTTCAGCACTATTTTTTACCTTATCAATAGTAGTTTGGGTATACATCAATGAGGTATTGAAACCAACCGAGAAATTAGAAAGGGATTCGCTGAACCTTGAGAGTTGCAATAAAAATTCTAATTCAGCACCATATAAAACTGCTTTTTTAGAGTTATCATAAGTAATGGCTAAACCACCACTTCCTGCGGTTTGTGTAAATAAACGTTCTATAGGATTCTTCAAATATTTGGCAAAACCTGTTATGGCAAACATTTCTGTATTAGAAGGAAAAAACTCATATTTTACATCAACATTGTAGTTTTTACTGTTTACCACATTAGGGTTACCATTTTCGATAGTCGCATCCGGATTTACGAACTCTAATGGGAAAGCTTCCATAATAACCGGTTTGGTTAAGGTTTTTGAAAGTGATAGCCTTAAGTTCGTTTTCTCAGTAACCGAATATTTAAAGTTTACGGCTGGTAAAACATCAGTATTATTTTTAGTTACTCTCACAAGAGGGTCATCAAAAGTACCCTGATTTCTAAACCTGGTAATCCGTTGAGATTGCTCTACCCTTACCCCACCATTGATGTTAATTTTATCTCCGATAACCAACGATAAATCGGCATAACCAGCGTTAACACTTTCTTGCATGCGGGCAAGGTAGGTTGCACCTGTACCTTCATTATAAGTAAAGCCGCCATTAGCAATCTGACCAGCCAATGTAGCATCAGGCTGATTGGTATTAAAAGTAGCACTATTAGAGGCTAGATTTTGCGAAACTAAAAACCTGAAATTAGATTCTATTTTATTGAAAGAGCCATTGTAACCTAGTGTAAATTTATTGGCTTTTTCTTTATCGCCGTTTCCAAACTTCAAGTTATATTCCAATAAACCAGATCCGAAGAAATCGCCGTTAAAATCCATATACTGTCTTGAAATACTGTTGCCGGTATAACTAATTGATGTGGTATTCGCATCTAGCTGTACTCCTTTAAACGATTTTCTATCAGGAAGCTCATAACCTGTTTTTGAATAAGAAGCTCCTGCCCTTACGCTATGTCTGTCGTCTTCGGTTATTTTATAATTCGCGAATACCTGACCGGTAAAGAAATCGGTTTTTTGCAACTGGTTTAAACGGATAAATGAGTTAGTAACCGTAGCCTGGCTATTGGTATAACCCAGTTGATCCTGAATCATTGTTTCTGTTCCTTTTAAATAAAAGGCATTTAAATTAAGGTTTAACCTGTTGGTACCATAATTAATTGCACCTAATACCGATGAATTGGTAGAAAACCTATATTTAGTGGTATATAAGTTGTTGTCGTAAATACCTTGTGCGGTATTAAAGAAACGATCTACACCTTCTCTAATCTGAAAATTATTATCTGTATTTACAGAAACCAGATACTGGAAATAGCGGTTGTTTTCAAATCTGATTTTTCGTGTATGTAGTATACCAATATTTGTATTCAAAGGCGCATTTCCCTCTTCAACATCGAAACCGGATCCRAATTGCGAATTGGCTTCGTTTCCAGTCATGGTATAAGATGATGGTTTCTTGCCGAAAACCTTAGGTAAATCACGTCCATTATTAGGAAAACCAAAGTAATCTCCAATTGAAGTTTCACCTTCAGGTCTTAAGAATTTCTTAAAGCTACTGTTAGAAAGAAAGCTGGTACCAATATTAATTTTAGTTACTGCTTTTTCGCCCTTAGCGGTTACAATGTTAAAAGTTCCACCGGCAAAATCGCCATATAAGCCTGAGTTAAAAGTTTTGTAAGTTTCCAAAACACTTACAATATCCGTTGGAAAAAGATCTAAGGGGATAATTTTTTTAAACGGATTGTTAGAAGGTACTGCTAAACCATTTATTAATAAGTTGTTATACCTATCTTCTAAACCTCTTACAAATAAACCCCTGCCGTCTACCTTAGTAATACCTGTAATTTTTGTCAATCCTTCTTCAACATCACTTACACCTTTTCTAGATAGTTCCTGGATTCCGATGCCCTGTTTAATTTCTATTGCATTTTTTTGAAGCGATAAAAGTGCCGTTTCAGTCTCTCTACTTGCCTGGCCTTTTACCTGTACATCAGCCAATTTCTGAGAATTTGATTCATCAAGCGCCAGGTTTAAGGTAGTTGTACCTCCACCATTTACTTCAACAGCTGGTACCTCCTTTGTAGCATAACCTACGTACGATGCTTCGATAATAAATTTACCATCTTGCAATGCAGCAATAGTATATTTACCATCAGCTCCTGTAGAAGTACCTTTAGTGGTACCTTTAATTTTAACCGTTACTCCAATTAAGGTTTCGCCGGTTTTTTTATCGGTAACTGTTCCAGAAATTTTTCCTGTCTGCGCATATGATAATATGCTGATCGTTAAAGCGAACACAGTGAGTGCCGCTCTTTTAAAAGAGTTTAGTAAGTCCAATTTGCCTTTATTTGATAAGGGCAAAAGTATTACCACAGTGTTAACTGCAAGTTAGGTATTAATTAATATTACTTTACCTTAAGGTTAACTGAATGTTAATCACTTTTCGAATCAGTAACGAATACCTACTTTCTTACAAATGAAGTGCAATAACCAGATCGGACCTATTAACAAGAACTTAACATCATCAAGGAATGAAGGTTTTTTCCCCTCAATTTTATGCCCAATAAACTGACCGATCCAGGCGGCTACAAATATTGCCGCATAAATGGCATAGGCCGTTCCACTACCTAAGCCTACCGCCTGTTCAATTTTAACGATGATGTAACTCATTAAACCCACCACCCAGATCATTAAGAAAAACAACACAGGTGAAAGTGTAAAGTAATAATACAAGCTAAAGGCCAATAGAAAAGACGCCCAGTTAAAGAAACCGTTGTAGCTACCTAAAAAACCGATATGTGGAAAAGGAATCTGCCAGATCAACCCCAGTAAGCTGAATACAATTAACGGAACACAGATCCAGTGCACCAGCTTGTTTGTTGGATTTTGGTGACTTTCGGCATACTTATCAAAAAGCACATCTACTGCCCGCTTTGGTTCGATTGTTATGGTTTGCTTGCTCATTATGTAAAAATAAAAAAAAGCGATGGAATATCCATCGCTTTATAATTTGTTTTGTCCTTCAGACCTTATAGGTTTTTAAAAACCTATAAGGTCTTTAAAAAATTATTTCGCAAATGCTACAGAACGGGTTTCTCTAATTACAGTAACCTTAATCTGCCCTGGATAAGTCATTTCGGTTTGAATACGGGTTGAAATATCTGCAGCTAAAAGTTCTGCCTGTGCATCAGTAATACGTTCACTTTCTACAATCACACGTAATTCTCTACCAGCCTGAATTGCAAACGTTTTTTCAACGCCAGGATAAGATAAAGCCAGTTCTTCTAAATCTTTAAGGCGTTTGATATAACTTTCTACCACCTCGCGACGTGCACCCGGACGCGCACCAGAGATTGCGTCACAAGCCTGTACGATTGGAGAGATCATTGAAGTCATCTCAATTTCATCGTGGTGGGCACCAATAGCATTACAAATTTCAGGGTGCTCTTTATATTTCTCGGCCAATTGCATACCTAAAATTGCGTGTGGCAATTCAGGGTTATCATCAGGCACTTTACCTATATCGTGTAATAAACCTGCGCGTTTAGCCATTTTAGCATTTAAGCCTAATTCGGCAGCCATCGTCGCACAGAAATTAGCTACCTCACGAGAGTGATGTAACAAGTTTTGTCCGTAAGATGAACGGTAACGCATACGGCCAACCATACGGATTAACTCAGGGTGTAAACCATGGATACCTAAATCGATTACTGTACGCTCACCAATCTCTACAATTTCGTCTTCGATCTGTTTTTTGGTTTTCGCTACAATTTCCTCGATACGAGCCGGGTGGATACGACCATCTGTTACCAAACGGTGTAAAGCCAAACGGGCAATTTCTCTTCTTACCGGATCGAAACCTGATAAAATAATTGCTTCTGGTGTATCATCAACAATAATCTCAATACCGGTAGCAGCTTCTAAAGCACGGATGTTTCTACCCTCTCTACCAATAACACGACCTTTAATCTCATCGCTTTCGATATGAAAAATAGAAACCGAATTTTCAATTGCAGCTTCGGTAGCAGTACGCTGAATGGTTTGGATTACTACTTTTTTAGCTTCTTTGCTCGCCGTTAACTTTGCCTCATCAACAATATCCTTCACCTGCATCATTGCCTGTGTACGGGCTTCTTGTTTCAGATTTTCTACCAATTGCTCTTTAGCTTCTTCGGCAGACAGACCAGCAATGGTTTCTAATTGTTTTAGGTGTTGGTTTTTAAGCACTTCAACTTCTTCTTGCTTTTTAATCGCAATTTCGGTTTGCTTTTCTAAAACGCTTTTTTGTTTATCGAGTTCTTGTTCTTTTTTATTGAAATTTTCCATGCGCTGGTTTACCGATTGCTCTTTCTGCTTCATGGTATTTTCGCGTTGGTTAATGTTATTGTTTTTGGCATTTACTTCTTGCTCATGCTCCGCTTTCATTTGCAAAAACTTTTCTTTTGCTTCTAAAAGTTTATTCTTTTTTAAGATCTCTGCATTGTTTTCAGCATCTTTTAAAATCTTTTTCACTTTGTTCTGTGCTGCAACTTCCTGCTGTTTAAGCAAGTTACGCAGTAGGAATCTTCCTACCACCACTCCGATAGCAATACCCGCTATTACGGCAAATACGTATCCTAATATTTCAACTATTTCCATTTTGTTTTTTAAGTAAAAAAAAACCGCAACTAATTTTTAAAGTCTCATACATTTTAAACCTCAACTAAGCATAATTAGGGTTTAAGCCATTTTCAGGTGCCATAGCAGATGAAATACGCCCTCTTAACCCTATAGATATTGAAGTGTTAAGTTTTATAAAATTTGAAACTCAAAAACTAGCCGCGGCTATGTTTTTATGCTAATATTAGCGTCGTCATCCTAAATTTATTTCAGGATCTCATTAAATAAGCTCTGAAACAAGTTCAGAGTGACGAATCGCCGAAAGAACGAACCTTATTTTGAAAAGAAATTACTGAGTAAAACATCCAATTCTTCAACTTTATCGGCAACAGCAGTATCCTGATTTTGTACTTTATTTTCTGTTCTTAATACGGCTGTTGCATAGTGTAATACTGCCATAGAAAGAAGATCCTGCTTATCTCTAACCGCATAATTATCCTGATAATCTTTTATGCGCTCATTGATCATTTTTGCTGCCCGTCTCACAATTTCTTCCTCTTCCATATTCACCTTTAGTGGATAAATACGGTCGGAAATGGTTATTTTAATCGAGATTTCTCCCATTTGTTTAGCTTAGTTTCTGATTTCTCTGCATCATTATTTTTTTAATAATGCAATACTTTTATCAATCTCCCGCACAAAATCGTTAATTTTTTGTTTAATGTCAAGCGATTTTTCGCTTGTTCCCTCTATACTTTTAGCCAATTTTGTAACCCTTAATTTTTCATCAAGTTCTACATTTTTGCCTTTCGCTGTATCGAGTGCTACTTTTAACGATTGATTTTCAAGCTTTAATAAATCATTTTCTTCCTGTAGCGCATTACATAGCTCTAATACCTGAGCCGTTTTTTGTAATACCTTATCTAATTGATCTGCAACAGAAGTCATGAATTTATTTCTAAAAATACGAATTTATATTTTATTTCCTAATTTCTGCACCAGCTTGTGCCGTTAAATTCGCGATTAATTTCTGCATCGTGTTTTCAATCTGCTTATCGGTTAAGGTTTGTTCCTCATCCTGCAAAATGAAGTTCAAGGCATACGATTTTTTGCCTTCAGGTAATTTATCACCTACATACACATCGAACACACCAACCTCTTTGATCAGCTTTTTATCAGTTTTGAAAGCAATACCTTTTAAAGTATCAAAAGTTACCGCCTGATCGATCAATAAAGATAAATCTCTACGCACTTGCGGGTACTTAGAAACCTCTTTGTTAACGATTTTATTTTTCCTTACAATATCCAACAAGGCAGCCCAATCAAAATCGGCATAAAAAACCTCCGCACTTACATCGGCTACTTTACGGTCGGCTTTTGAAACTGCACCAAAACTTACCAGGGTCTTATCTCCACGGAAATATTTAATCCCGTAAGCAAAGTTTTCATCGTTTAAGGTATCGGTTTGATAGCTTGCAATACCCAAACGGCTTATAATGGCATCAACTGCCGATTTTAAGTTATAAAAGGTAGCCGATTTAGCATTGTGGTTCCATTGCTCGCTCTGTTTAGCACCCGAGATCAACAATAATAACCTTGAGCGCTCTATATACTGCTCATTAATTAAGTGATAGGTTTTACCAAATTCATAAAACTTAACATCAGCATTTTTACGGTTCTGGTTGTAAGCCACACTTTCTAATGCCGGCATCAGTAAATGCTGGCGCATTACATTTAAATCGCTGCTTAATGGATTTAAAATAAATACAGCTTCGTCTAAATTTTTCGAATAAGCCGATTTAGTTAACGAGTTGCACATAATTTCTGCATAACCGTTTGAGGTAAGCATATCTGCAATTACGTTGTGCGTATTTTCTTTTTCAGGTTTGATGCTGTAAGAAAGCGATGCATTTACCTTTGAAGGGATTTCGATATTGTTATAGCCGTAAATACGCAATACTTCTTCTGTAATATCACATTCGCGGGTTACATCAACTTTAAACGATGGTACTCTTAAAGCCAAAGTRTCTTCAGAGGTATTGGTTGCAGCAATACCCAAAGCGGTAATAATGTGTTTAATTTCGGCTGATGGAATGTTTGCACCAATTAATTTATTGATATTGGTATAACTTACTTCAAACTCGAACGGCTTGATATGACTTGGATAAATATCAGAAACTGATGAAGAGATTTCCCCGCCAGCCAGTTGTTTAATTAATAATGCTGCATATTTTAAAGCCGTAACCGTAATCTCCGGATCGGTACCACGCTCGTAACGGAAAGAAGCATCGGTTTTTAAGCCATGTCTTTTTGAGGTTTTACGTACAGAAACCGAATTAAAATAAGCACTTTCCAAGAAAATATTTTTGGTATTAGCATCAACTCCAGAAGATTTTCCACCGAAAACACCTGCAATACACATTGGTGTTTCGGTATTGCAGATCATTAAATCATCTGCGCTGAGTTTACGCTCAACATCATCAAGGGTTACAAAAGGTGTCCCCTCAGCTACTTTTTTCACGATTACTTTTCCGCCCGTAATTTTGTCGGCATCGAAAGCATGTAAAGGCTGTCCTAAACCATGAAGCACATAATTGGTAATATCAACCACATTATTGATGGGACGTAAACCAATTACCTTTAATTTATCTTTTAACCACTCTGGCGATTCTTTTACAGTAACACCAGAAAGTGTTAGGCTGCTATAACGCGGACAAGCGGCTAAATCTTCTACTTCTACCGGAATTACCAGATTTTCGTTATCTGTTTTAAAAGCTGAAAGATCAGGCATTTCATATTCACTTCTGAAATAAGCGGCCAAATCTCTCGCCACACCTAAATGAGAAGCCGCATCAGCACGGTTTGGTGTTAATCCGATTTCGAAAACAAAATCGTCATCCATTTTGAAATGGTCTTTTGCACGGATTCCTATTTCGGTATCATTGGCAAGGATCATAATCCCATCATGCGATTTACCTAAACCGATTTCATCTTCGGCACAGATCATTCCCTGCGAAAGTTCTCCCCTGATTTTTGATTCTTTTATTTTAAATGGTTCGCCCTCTAAAGGATATACAGTTGTGCCTACGGTAGCTACTACCACTTTTTGGCCAGCACCTACATTTGGGGCACCGCAAACAATCTGAAGGTTTTCTTTACCCCCAACGTTTACCGTAGTAATGCGCAAACGATCGGCATTGGGATGCTGAACACAGGTTAATACTTCGCCGATAACCAAGCCCTCTAAACCGCCCACAACAGGCTGCACTTTTTCTACACTTTCTACTTCTAAACCAACATTGGTAAGAATTAACGAAAGTTCCTGAGGTGTTTTATCGATCTGTACGAATTGTTTTAACCAGTTATATGATATTTTCATTTATTGAGATTTGAGATTCTAGACATGAGATTTGAGRCWTRYGAGCGCYAAAACCTTRGTTCAAGAACACAATAAAAATGACTAATGGCCAATATTTAAATTAGATAGAATTACTGCGCATGCTCCTGCCCCTATTACCAACATTATAATAGATGCAATAACCAGTTTAAGGCCGGGTTTAACGGGTTGATTTTTCGCAGCTTTTACAATGATCTGAATGATGCCAATTACAAACAACAATGCGACAACTACCCAATATACAATAAAAAGTCCCATAGCCGATATTTAACTGTTAAAGAGCAACACCGCACAGGCACCAAAACCAATGACCATCATAATTACCGAAATAATAAGCAATTTTAACCCAGATTTTACAGGCTCGTTCCTTGATGATTTGATAATAATCTGAATAATTCCCACCACAAAGAGTACAACTGCAGTAAGACAATAAACAATGAATAATCCAAATAAACCTTCCATGTTAGTTCATATTTAATTTTTCCCTGATCAGATCTATTTTGTTGTCGCGGTAAAAAATATTCATAGTTTCGAAGGGTACCATTTTATATTTATCGCTCACAATGTGCACGCATGACTTTTTAACAGCGCGTACATCAAAATCCAGCGGGTCCATAAAATTCATGATGATGATCCGAAATAAATTATCGTAACTTAAACTATCCGATTTTACCCTTGGAAGGCAACACATCAATTCGCCAAAGGTATCTTCGGCACAATCTACCGAAACACCTGTACTAAACAAATTCAGCATGTGTTCTTTCAATTTTTCATCGTGTTCGAAAACGATGGTATTTTTCGAATTGTTGAGTAAATCTTCCGGATTGATCAGATGTGTCATCGGGATCACCTCATCGCCGATTTTTAATGCATAACCCATACACAGCGCATCGGGATTACAGGGTACAGGGATTAAATCCTGAGGGGTAAAAACAGGGTATTGCTCATAAATTTTTCTGCGCACCTCAGTTAGGGTGATTCTTCCCTGTTGATCGTTATAATCATCATTTCTTCCGGCAACCTGAGTAGGCTGGAAAGTAACGCCGCGAACACATTTCTGCTTAAGTGCATAATCTAAAATATCGCCAATTTCATGATCGTTAAGGCCATTTTGCAAAGTAACCACCAAAGTAGTAGATACATTAAACTGGTTGAGGTGATCGATGGCTTTTCTTCTTACTTCTGTAAGGTCTTCTCCCCTTAGCTTGGTTAATACTTCGGCGCTGAAACTATCAAACTGCAGGTAAATTTCGAAATCGGGCATATAGCTTGCTAATTTTTCTACAAAGCCAATATCTTTTGCAATCCTGATACCATTCGTATTCACCATTAAATGTTTAATGGGTTTTGTTTTGGCAAGGTCTAAAATCTTAAAAAAATCGGGATGTACGGTTGGTTCTCCACCCGAAAGTTGAACCACATCGGGTTCACCCTCGTTTGCCACAACAACATCCATCATACGCTCTATTTCTTCCAGTGTACGGTGCCTGCCATAACTTGGCGATGACATGGCATAACATGTTGGACAGGCCAGGTTGCAACGATCAGTAACCTCTATTACGGTTAAACACGAATGTTGTTCATGATCGGTACACAAACCGCAATCGTAAGGGCAACCGTAGTGCACTTTAGTATTAAACTTAAGTGGCATTTCCGATTGTTTATTGTAATTCCTGATCTGTTTGTAATATTCTACATCATCAGCAATCATTACTT
>NZ_JBFTQI010000107.1:0-10768 GCF_056398925.1 Pedobacter sp. 01T416_2 | reverse complement strand
GTAAAGCAGAGATTGACTATGCCAATTGCAACAGTTTCAAAAAGCTGCCTATCCAGATTTGCGCCGACCGCTTCAAAAATTGTAGAGGTATAATTGAATACAACATTTATTCCACACAACTGCTGAAATACAGCTAGGGTTATTCCGATCAAAAGCGCAGGACGAACACTTTTATTAAATACAGCCTTTAGACCTGTGGGCCTTGAATTTTCAATTGATTTATTGACTTCATTGATCGTATTCGCCGCAAACCCATCCTTGCCTATTTTAATAAGTGTTGCACGCGCTTTTTCAATATATCCTTTTTGAATCTGCCACCTTGGGCTTTCTGGTAAAAAAGTCACGCCAATAAAAAACAATGTGGAGGGCAATACCCCCAGACCGAACATCCAGCGCCAAGCCTCAGGCCCGGTATCGGCCAGAAAATAGTTGACTAGGTTGGTGAGCAGAATACCTAGCACGATCGTAAACTGGTTAATTGCGACATTTCTTCCCCGTATCGCAGCTGGGGAAATTTCTGCAATATATAAAGGGCTTAAAATGGAAGCCATGCCAACCCCGATACCTGCACAGAACCTCATCAGTATGAAAGCTGACAGCGAACTGCTCAAGGCCATACCTACAGAAGAGGCAGCAAAAATCAATGCAGATAACATCAGTCCGGGTTTCCTGCCAAAAACATCTGCACCTTTGCCTGCAACCAGGCAGCCTACGATACAGCCAAGGGCAAGAGAGCCGGTCAAAAACCCTTCCCACCACTCGTTAAGCCCAAATTCGTTTCTTAAAAAAGGCAATGCACCTGAAATAACTGCGAAATCAAAGCCAAACAGATAACCTCCAAGGGCAGATATGAATGAGATAAACAGGATATACCTTGTATTGAAGGAAATGTTTTGGTTTTCCATTTTATTAGTATTATTTGGTTAGAATAAGATATGGTACAATTTTATAGAATATTACTCCGCAAGCGGATGGACATTCAACCGAATATGATGGATAAAATTATGATGCAGTGAAAATAGATCCCGCGCTTAGAGTATCTAGACACAGACATTTGCTAACGTAATTACATTTTCTTACTATTGCCGAATGAAATCTCTTGGGGAAAATTTTAAAAAGGATGGTTTTGAAGGTCAGCGTGCTATCGTCATCCCAAGAACCATTCTACAAAAATTCTGTGTAGCCAATAAACTCATCAACAAATGTTTTATAACCGATATCGGCTATTATCCTAAGGCCAGATTGCATTTTCGGGAAAGAACTCACGGTGCTGAACAGAATATACTGATATATTGCATTGACGGAAAAGGAACCATTAAAATCAACAAAACCTTTTATGAAATCAGCAGCGGAGATTTTCTTTTTATCCCACGGGGACAGGCCCATTCTTACAAAACCGATCCTGAGAATCCCTGGACCATTTATTGGTGTCACTTTAAAGGCGAGCAGGCGGATGAGATCATTGAACTTGCAGCCAGAAAATATGGTTCCCCAAAAAGTTATGTTTCTTTCTCCGATGATCGCATAAACCTATTTGATTCCCTATATCAAACCCTTGAGAGTGGATATGGTTTCGATAACCTAAGCTATGTAAATTTGAGGTTCCCTCAATTTTTGTCCTCATTTTTATTCGTTGATAAGTTCGAACAGTCTCCGAAAACGGCAAGCGAGGACCTCATCGAACTCTCGTTCCGATATATGCAGGACAACCTGGATAGAATATTAACGCTGGAGATGATAGCAGAAAACGTAAATATCTCTGCAAGTCACTTCTCAGCAATCTTTAAAAAACGCACGGGCTTTCCTCCGATAGAATATCTGAATCATCTAAAAATCCAAAAGGCCTGTCAGTTCTTACAGTTTACAGACCTAAGGATCAAAGAGATCGCCTTTAAAATCGGATTAGAAGATCAATATTACTTTTCCCGTTTGTTCAACAAGGTTATGGGAATTTCTCCCACCCAATATCGTGAGCAGCGTGGGGCACCTAAATAAGATAGGGAAGATATTTTAGCCGATTAAATAATAAACGGCGAGGGCAATCGGTAGTTCATAAAAAAATTGTCACAAATACGTTCAAAGCACTTACACACGGCCAGGAACCGGTAAGGCTATAGCGAAAACATGTAGATATGTTGAGTACATCGAAAACTTCCGACAAATCATTATTATGATAAAAAAAGAAGGAACAGAAAAGTTATTGACACCTGAAGAAGTCATCAGACAGGCTGATCTTGAGGAGCGCATTGAAATCATCGAGGAAGTAAAATACGCCGATGATCGCAAAAACGGATCAAGCGAAAAGTTGGGGGGAAGTGATTTTTAAGCATATATTTTTGACAGCCTGAATAGGAAGAATTTGATATCCCTGGTAAAACCTTAGTGTGTTGCCCCCATCTCGCCTAAAATAATTTCAGTATAATACCTTAATTTCCAGTTAAATCACAAAGGAGATAAAAATGTTGGAATGGGGTCAAATAAATTGGTTTGTACAGACTATCCTTATAATTCTTTTTTAGCTACAACACCTTCAAGATTACTTTTAACTGATACAACTGTAGAAAGATGTTTTGAAACAATATCCTGAATTTGAGTAACAATTTCAGATTTCTCATCAATAATATTGTTAATTTCAGATGCATCAATTGCAAGATTGAACAATTGTAGCTTTTCTAATTTTTCAAGTTTTTCAGGATATCCAATAGGGTTATTTTTGTAATAATACAGCTTGTAATCGCCTACTCTAGCAGCAAACAGCTTAGTACCATGATAGAAAAACATTTCATTTCTTGGATTACTGTTTTCTCCTTTTAATACTGGAGATAAATCATATCCATCTGTTTTTAGATTTTCAGGAAGTTGAATGTGGGCAAGGCTGCTAATTGTAGGCAATAAATCTAAAGTGCTGCCAATCTTAACTTCTACTTTTGGTTTCAAGTTATTTGGAGACCATATGATAAAAGGCACACGAGTTCCTCCATCATAACTTGTTCCTTTTGCTCCATATAATATCCCTGATGATCCTCCGTGATCTTTATATAGTTTCCAAGGCCCATTGTCAGACGTAAAGATCACATAAGTGTTTTCATCTAAATGTTGCTCCTTAAGCGTTTTTATAATTTGACCTACACTCCAATCTAATTCCTCAATTACATCTCCATACTTCCCACCTTTACTTTTACCCACAAATTCCTTTGATGTAAAAAGAGGAATATGTGGCATTGAATGAGCTAAATACAAAAAGAAAGGTTTGTCTTTATTTTTCTTTATAAATGCAATTGATTCTTCAGTATATCGCTTTGTAATTGTTTCCTGATTAGCAGGCCGTTCAATGATTTCTTTGTTTCTAATCAGCGGAACATTGAAATCTTTAAAATCCGGATTAAAATAATTTTCGAATTCATAATTTTTTATACGATCCATATCATTTGAGTATGGAATTCCAAAATAATAATCGAATCCATTGTCAAGAGGTGTATAAGGCGCTAAATGTCCCAAATGCCATTTACCAATTGCCGCCGTTTGATAAGATGCAGTCTTTAACAATTCGGCTATTGTGGTTTCAGACTCAGGTAACCCTCCCGATGAATTAGGGAATAAAACACGGCGGGTATCGCTTTCCATCCCAATTCTTACGGGAAGCCTTCCCGTTAATAGTGCTGCTCTTGAAGGTGTACAAACATTGGCCGCAACATAATAATTTGTCCATTTTTGGCCTTCAGTGGCTAATCTGTCTAAATTGGGTGTTAAAATTGAAGGGTTTCCAAATGTTCCCAAATCTCCATACCCTAAATCATCGGTAAGAATGATTATAAAATTAGGCTTACTGCTACTTTTTTTCTGGCTGTGTACTAAATTTATTGTCAGTAAAAATGCGCCTATAAAAATTACCATTTTTTTCATAAAATCTTCTATTTATTATCTTGTATCCGGAGGTTTTTCTTCCCTTAATTTATTTTTTGTATTTTAATTCACTAATGTCCGATAAAAAAAAGAAAATTAGTACAAAAAGGAAAGCGCGAAAAGTGTTGCTTAAAAAGTGGATCATTAATATTTCGGATGGTTAATAAATAAATTCGCGAAGAGTCACTCTACGCCACGAYCCAACTGGCATAAGTAGTTTACACTTTTTGTCCCGAAACCTATTTTTTCTTTGCCTATCAATTTAGCCAATTCTGGCACATCTTGTTGAATATTACATTTCAAAATAGTAGCTAATTGTTCCAAACGGTAGCATGGTTTGATCAGCCTTTATTTCTGCACCACGCTTTTCATTCGCCAAGCATGAATACAGTTTTTTAGGTCTACCATTGGTCCATTTCAAATCAACACCTTCGGGTTTATCCGACACAGAACGAAGTCTCAAGATCATCCCCTTTCCATCATCACCTTGTTTTAACATCGTAACAAATACTTTCGGATTTCCAATATTAACCCAGCTTTTCGCCACTTGCTTTCCTTCAACCGGCACTGCAAGTAAGGGACGGTTTTGTTCCATCCCAAAGCGATTTGCAGCCACAGCATCATATGGCCCGTGCGGAAAAACCCCATAATGCATATCAATAATCCCCCCTTGCTCGAGCGGGAAGTTGGTATACCAATGGTTATTTAAAGCCCAAGAAAAAAGCGTTTGTGTTTTAGGAATTGTTTTTAACCATTTACTTTTTAAGGCATCGCCCAAAATATTTGCGGTTAAATCTCCAAACTCAATCAGAGGAGCTTCAATAGCCGTCCAGGTAATGCCAGTTTGATCATTTGAAATGTCAACCCAATGCTGAAATGCCAACCAATTACGGTTTGCCCCCGGAATTTGATCAAATTCTGGTGTCATAATCCCCCAAGGTATATCCATACGTGTGGTACCATTAGGAACATTAAAAGCAAATCCAAAATGAATCCCCTCCTTCACACGCGTACTTATTTTGTCGAATGAATTCGTTAGATCTATCCACGGTTGTCCCTTAACGACTCTAATTTCTCTTGTAAGCCATTTGCAACCCTGTGCATTTGATTCTACGATGATTGATACCACCAGGGGACCTTTTTCCTTAACCTTAAGTACAATATTGTAAGGCTGTAGTGCTCTATTAGAAGCATCTTCACCCAATAAATAACGATAACTGTTTAAACCATATCTCGACCTTTTATCCACGTACTCCTGTTTAGTAGCAAGATTAATTAAGCTCGAAATATCCCCAGTTTTTGGATCAATTGCAACAGAAAACGTACCATTTGAAAGTGTATCTCCTACTATGCGACACTCGCCAGGCTGTTGGCCAGGTTTCCCCTGTYCAATGGTAAAAAGCGCTGAACCAAGTGCTGGAATTCTATCAGCAGAAAAAACAAGTTCGCCAGTTGAAAGTCTTTGTGACGGCACCTCTTGCCCCTTTTCATTTAGTACCCGATCACCACTTTTACTCTGATCTTTCGAGAGTGTAACCAGCCCCCCTCTTTCCCAAGAAAGCGTGTTAAAAATAGCAAACTTATTACTTTCAGGCTTTTTTATTTCTTTGAATGTTTCTGCTAAAAGTTCATTGCTTGTTTTGAGTGCATTTTCAAAATAGGAAGCTTTGGTTTGCTCAATTTGTTTGGCCATAGGCGCTGCAGGGTCTGAATATCCCCATGTATGTTCTGATCCCAACAGCACATTTTCCCATGATTCGTTAATTTCCTTTTTCGGAGAAGGCTTTTTATAGTCTAGTATAGACCATGCGGTCTCCATTTGCACCAAATTTTCAGTGGCACGACGTTTCATGCCCACACGTAGTGCGTCCGAACCCAATCCATCTGTCCAGTATTCGGTGTAATCTCCTTTTACTTCTGGGATTATTGTACTGTAGCGGCTTTCAAAGTCATTTAAAATTCTTTGTGCACCTGATATTACTAATTTAGGATAGGCATATTTTTCATTCCATGCGCGAACAGCATCTGGCAAATCTGCATCAATTAGTGTATTATCTGCCAATGACCAGGTCATTACATACATATTATAAGGCGATTGATCAGCCTCTAACTTGGCAGTTTCATCAAAAATAAATGGATCGACAAAATTAGCCGTAGGGTCTTTACTCGTAAAACGATCAGGTCCATCACCAGGGCTATGTCCTTGTATTAAGGCAAGGTTCTCTTTCGAGCCTTTTAAGTTATAACCATAGCCATAGGGATATGCCTGATAGAATAGAATTTTAGATTTTCCATCTGGCGAAACCCAATAAAATGGCTTATGCTCCCATGCCTGCCTAATCGTCCCTATTCGACCAACGTGATTAGGAAAACTAAAAAAACCTCGAATACCATTTTGAAACGCTGCCTGAGTTATACCCCAGCCAGCTCCGGGAACATCCATTTGCACCATTGTCTTTATCGGAACACCAGTAATGTTTTGAATTTCATTGGAAGTATGAAATAATCGAAGTAATTCCTCATCAGAGCACGTACTCGTATTTGTATTGCCATAACTGCCATCCAAACACACCCAACCCTTTCTAACCGCGTCAATAAAAGCTTTTCTTTTCTCTGATGTAGCCTTTTTCAAGTATCCCTCTGTTACCCAACTTGCTTCAGGGTTCCACACAAAACGAGCCCCTTCTGGGTAATTTTGGGTCTTTTTTGCAATGTCGATACCAACATCTAAGTTACGGATATGTAGTTTTTGAACAAATTCCTGCGTTCCCGTATACCCTATATCAACATGAGAATGGGGATATATATAAACCGTCCATTGGCGTTTTGCAGGAACCAATACTGATTGGCTTAATTGGTTTGTTGAAGTAATTACCGAAATTCGGGCCTGGCACATCTTGTTTACACCAGCACCATCGGGTAATAGTACCGACAAGGAATCGACACTCTCCATAGAATTAATGGGGGTTTCTTCGATAACCGAATTACATTCTACCTTTATTTTAGCAGAACCCGACCGTTTTAACCCTTTAAAAACGAGGGTAATTGCACGCCCTGGTTTGCCGTCTTTAYGGTGTTTATAATAGGGCTGAACCTTACATTCAAAAGATTGAGGAACAGATTGAGCTAAAGTTGCATTAATACTAATAGTGCTTAAAAACAGTAATGTTAGTGCAAAGCCCAACATACTCATATAATTTTTAAGCGTTAAATTCTTTTTGATGTATCTCATTACCTAAGTGTTTTTTATAGCATGTAATTTTTACTGAAGTATAAAACTTGCGGGTGTATAAGCATTCAGTAAAAAAGTTAGTTTATTGTTAACTATAGTAAATTGTTTCCCTGTTAATCACCTCGGAGGTTTACTGGTGTTGTTTTAAGAATTATGTGTTAGCTTCATCAATTTATTCCAGTATAAAACTTACCGGAACGTTTGCATTAAGAGAAAAGATAAGTTTTACCTCTCACCTTGCAGAGTTACTCTAGTGGCTTTAGTAATAAATGCAGTTTATTACCTTTATCGGAACAAGGCGGTGTCTACTTCATATGCAACATTGAAAAGCAAATACAATCTATTTAATTATTGATTATCATAGAGTTCCATATAATCAACTTTGGGAATGTTTTTCCCTAAAGCTTCCAATTCTTTATCCCCATCAAACAAAAGAGGGAAAAATTTGCTATCTAGTACCTGATCCTGTTCCATAGGCGGAAAACTTTTTAAGGCTTCTAACCTGCTGTAGCCCGCTGTGTTTCCTAATGTATTATAGTTCATCGCATTAAGAACAATAGCTCTTCTGGAACGATCTGAAGTATTTGCATAAGATCCGTGCATGGTAAGGGGATGATGAAAGCTAGCATAACCTTTCGGTAATTCATTAGCTATTCTATTATCAAATTGCACTAATTGTTCTTTATTTAAAATTTCCCTTACCGCATCCATATCACCGGTTAATCCGGTAATAGGAAGCAAGCCCCATTTATAACTTCCGGGAACAAAATAGAGACAGCCATTTTCTACATTTGCATCATCTAAACCTATCCAGCAAGTGAGATGATGCATTGGTTTTGTAAATGTCCAATACGAAAAATCCTGATGCCATGCCACTACTCCCCCATGCTTAGCCGGTTTACAAAACAATTGATCATGAAAAAGTCTAAAGGATTGCCCCAGTAATTGATAGGCTGCCATGCGGTACGCTGGTGCCCAGAATAAATCATGAAAACCAGGAGTTACACGCCAGCCACCAATAGCGTGAAAGAGCACCTTGCTGGGATCTTCGGATTCATTACTTTCATAGTGGTAAAATAATTTTTTCTCCTCCTGACTTATGGACTGTAATTTTACAAGTTCCTCATTGAGTATATCTACTTGTTCTTCTGTCAGGACTTTAATTCCCTTGAGATATCCATTTTCCTTAAAAAAAGAAACCTGTTCTTCCGACAACATGTATTGTTCCCATTCCTTTGCAGTCTTCGGTTGCACAAACATACTGCTTATTGGATGGCTATAATCTGCCAAATCCTTAGATAAATTTATATTTTCCATAATCTTTTTTTTCTATAACAAGCATTTTTTACCATTTACCGATACATGGTATTCTTTATGACCGGATTTACTGATGTCTATAAAACTGTTTTAAGCATATACACTATAACCAACCAGGCAAAACAATAAAGCCTAAAATATACTTTTCATACAAGCCGTTTATTCATCTGAGTGATGACAATACTAATAAACATAATAGCATTGTATTAAGTATCCCGGCAATGCCGGGAATACTTATCAACCAAACCTCAGGATACCACCCCTGAAATATATTTTTGCGCTATTTCCTTTTTATTTCCACTCCTACCAAGAAAGACCATACCAAAATCAGATTCATAATTTACTGTTGTCAGCTTTGGTCTTCCCGGGGTTTAATTACTTCAGTACAAAACTTGCCGGTGCATATTSMYYCAGGAAAAACTTCAGTGTCCCTTTGACAACYGGYAGCYGCTTRCCGATTATTTCACCRCGCARAKTTACAGGGCTTGCCTTGGTGTAATTTGAGCCTTTGGGCAATGTAACGGTAACAGTACCGGAATTTCCTGCCTGTTCCCACAACCGTAACAGTGTACCCTTGTTTCCATCAGGATCGTCACCAAAAGCGGTTACAAGTATACCTTTACGTGAAACAGCAATGCCTGTTTGTTGCATCGGCAGTCTTTTGCCCCYTCCGCTTGCGGCAACRGCTATTAAYGGGGTTCTTGCTTCCCATGAGCGTACAGCGAGATTCTCTGCTGTTTTTTCTCCTTGTTTGATGCCCCAGATACGTACCCTTTCGCTCCATGAACCTTCGGTCCAGTAGGGAAAGTTGGTATTCCACATATTGTTGTACAGATTCACAAATACAGAAGGTTGTTTGGGAAAATAATCATAATCATATTTCCAAAGGCCTGGTTCGCCAAAACTGAGCAAAGGTGCATCGATAGCACAGATCCCAGCACCCGATTGATCAGGGGCAACCAGTGAGGCTCCTGTTTGCACGCCGTATATGTAGCGGTTACCGCCTACAATCTGATCTTTTGCTAAATCCATAGCGCCGCCCAARCGGCCMAGGATATACTTTGGCTTATTCACATTGAAAGGAAAGCAAAGCCATCCTCCATCRGGAACAGTATTGGCGATTTTATTRTTGATATTCCATTCCACATCCACATACTCAGATGCCTTGGGAAATGTGAAACTAATGGAAACCGATTCGGCAACAGGATTGGCATTMGCTGCAAGCAAYGTAACCTTATCGGCAACCGGTGATTGCTCTAMYTTCATTTYCCAAYCWRTAGGYGTRGTRGCCAGATAAGGGATGTCTGTAGGCAAATTTGGTTTCAGACCCGCAGCAAAATTGTTCCTTACGTAATTTCTGTCGTGATAATCTTTGGTTTGTGCATAGCTGAAACGTTCGTGCAGGAACTGCCCCAGTGCATAAGYGGAATGTTGATCAACCAGTTCCCTGCCGGTTGCCTTTTCAATCAATGAGGCAATTCCGCCTTTTTTCATGTCAAACTTTACCSTATAAAAYTTTGTATCRAGCGTAGWGCTYCCTGCACCGGATACCGTRTAAGCTGATGAGGTGTTCTTGATGACCTTGTAGCCATTKGCGGGTATRTTCCCTACWGCTATTTTCTTTCCCTTAAAATCAACCACTCCGCCCCGCATCCAGGGCAATGGATTGTACACCACGATGTCCCCAATGTTTGCTTTCACATTGTTGGCCAACAGGTCCATGCGTGAGGTAAAATTGGTTACAATAATGCTATCGGTGGTATTAATGTACTGTGCTTTATCTTTGAAACTAGATTCGAATTTTTCATAAAAACCTTCTTTTCTTGCCTGAACGAAGTCATCATTGTATTTATAACGTTCTGCTTCTGATAGTTGTGTTTTTCCATCTTTTGAAAACGCACCGTAACCTGGTGAAGATGCTCCAAATGTATGTTCTCCAAAAAGCATGCTGTTTTCATAAGCCTTTGCCAAAGGTCCGGCTAATGATGTAGTTGAAATTCCCCATCCTTTCAATTGTGTATTCAGGATATCCAAGGCCGGTTCAAGCGGACGGATGTTCCTCGCTGTTTTTGATTCCTGAGGCATGGCCATTACCCCATGGATCCATGGATCAACCATATCACCACGAATGGTAGGCACTTGTGGATTTTCGGCCAATAAAACTTTTGCATATTCATCCAGGTCGGTAAAATGCAAGCGGACGTCTTTCATTCCGGCTACCTGTTTTTTTACTTCTTCAATTTCTTTGGGCGTAGGTGGGCCGGTATTATCATGCGTCATAATTACGGCCAGGTAATTTTTCGAGGGCCAGTTCTC
>NZ_JBFTQI010000106.1:0-10795 GCF_056398925.1 Pedobacter sp. 01T416_2 | reverse complement strand
AGATTGAACAGGGCATTAAAAGATCAGACCGTTATAAATCCTTAAAACTGGAAGGTAAATCAGACGATGAAATTAAAGATGATTTTAACACCAAAACAGAAATGAGCATTTTTACCTGGAAGGGTAATATTGATACGGTAATGAAACCGATCGACTCCGTTCGTTACTACAAAATGTTGTTGCGTAACGCTATGATGACCATGGACCCGACTAATGGACATGTGAAAGCATGGGTTGGGGGAATTAATTACGAACATTTTAAATACGATCAGGTTAAAATGGGGACCAGACAAGTGGGTTCGACCGCAAAACCGTTCACTTATGCCGTAGCAATTGAAAATGGTTATTCTCCTTGTTACACTGTGCCAAATGTACCAGTAACGATAGATGGCTATGGAGCACCATGGACGCCAAGAAATTCGGGTAAACCTCTACCGGGCAGCATTACTTTACAAAAAGCCCTGGCTTACTCTCAAAATTATGTTACCGCCTATTTAATGAAACAGGTTGGTCCTGTGGCCGTGTCTACATTAGCTACTAAAATGGGCATTCCTAATGTTCCGGCATTTCCATCTATTTGTTTAGGGACATTCGATTCGTCAATCTATAATATGGTAGGCGCTTATGGCGCTTTTGCAAACAAAGGAACCTATACCAAGCCGATTTATCTATTAAGGATAGAAGATAAAAATGGGGTGGTATTATTTTCACAAAAGGAAATACCAAAACCGATCATGAGTGAAGAGGTTGCTTATGTAATGACCAGAATGTTAAAAGGTGTAGTAACTAACGGAACCGGATCGAGGCTGAATTATAAATACAAAGTAAACGCACCTATCGGAGCTAAAACGGGTACTACCCAAAATAACTCAGATGGTTGGTTTATGGCCATTACTCCTCAATTGGTAACAGGTATATGGACTGGCTGTGAAGATAGGGCATTCCACTTTATCAGTACCAACCAGGGTGAAGGTGCCAATACTGCTTTACCAATTTTTGCTGGTTTTATCAAAAGAGTCTATGCCAATCCTGCGTTAAAAATCAGTCATGCGGATTTTGAGGCACCAAAATCTGGGGTTTCCATTACTTTTGATTGTAACCAATATCAACAACAGGAAGAAGGCGCAACAGAATTGGATGAGAAGTTGGGATTTTAATGCTTTGGGATTTGCGTGAAGGATAGCAGTGGAAATCCTTTTGTTGTCGCCTTGAGCGTAGCCGAAAGACAACAAAAGATTGTAACGGATAGCCTGACCCTTTTCCCGATCTTTCGGGATTGGGGCACGCCTAAATTATAAATTACACTAAACCGACGTCCACTTAATCAAAATTATCCCTCTCGAATCCTATTTTTGTAAATAATGAGCAGTTTCGACCATAAAACAGCATTAACCGCAATTCCGCATAAACCCGGTGTTTACCAATATTGGGACGCTGATGGAAAGCTCATGTATATTGGAAAGGCGAAGGACCTGCGCAACCGTGTGGGCTCATATTTTAATAGCGACAGAAACCAATTTAATGGCAAAACAAGGGTATTGGTATCCAAAATCCGTAAAATTACATTCACCATTGTTGATACCGAGATTGATGCCTGGTTACTCGAAAATAGCTTAATTAAAAAACATCAGCCAAAATTTAACATCAACCTAAAGGACGACAAAACCTATCCATGGATAATTGTTAAAAACGAAAATTATCCTCGGATTTACTGGACAAGGAAAGTGATTAAAGATGGTTCTACCTATTTTGGCCCTTATGGTTCGATAGGCATGATGCATACTATTTTGGATCTGATTAAAGAAACCTACCCCCTTCGTACCTGCAGCTTACCTTTAACAGAAAAAAATATAGCTGAAGGGAAATTTAAAGTCTGCCTGGAATATCAAATCGGCAACTGTAAAGGCCCTTGTCAGAATTACCAGACCGAAACGGACTACGATAAAAATATAGGTGAGATCAAAGAGATCCTGAATGGCAAAATCGGAAATGTAATCAGAGATGTTAAAGGGATCATTAAATCGGCATCAGAAAACCTGAACTTCGAACTGGCGCATCAATATGCAAGGAGATTAGAAGTACTGGAGAAATACCAGAGTAAATCTACTGTGGTAAATAGCGCCATTACCAATGTTGATGTGGTGAGTATTGCATCGGATGAACGTTATGCTTTTGTAAATTACCTAAAAGTGATGAACGGAACGATTATCCAGACGCAGACCATCGAAGTTAAAAAGCAATTGGATGAGAGTGATGACGAAATTTTAACATTGGCCATGTTAGAATTCAGAACGAAGTTCAGCAGCACCTCAAAAGAAATTATTGTTCCTTTTGAGCCTTCGTTAGAGGATGAAAGTTTAAAATTTACTGTACCTAAGCTCGGCGAAAAGAAAAAACTTCTGGAGCTTTCGCAGAAAAATGTATTGTTCTTCAAAAAAGAGAAACTTAATCAATACGAAAAATTAAATCCCGATTTACGCACCGATCGTATTTTAACGACCATGCAGAAAGATCTGCGTTTAACCCAGCTTCCAAAACATATAGAATGTTTTGATAACTCCAACTTTCAGGGGAAATATCCGGTTTCGGCAATAGTTGTTTTTAAAGATGCAAAACCATCGAAAAAAGACTACCGCCATTTTAATGTGAAAACGGTAGAGGGTCCTAACGATTTTGCGACCATGGAAGAAGCCGTTTTCCGTCGTTACAGGAGAATGTTGGATGAAAACCAGACGTTGCCTCAGCTCATCATCATTGATGGCGGCAAAGGGCAGCTTTCGTCGGCTCTGAAGAGTTTAAAGTTATTGGGCATAGAAAATAAAGTTACCGTAATTGGTATTGCCAAACGTTTGGAAGAACTGTTCTATCCTGGCGATTCCTATCCATTGTATCTGGATAAAAAATCGGAAACCTTAAAAGTGATCCAACAGCTACGTGATGAGGCCCACCGCTTTGGGATTACCTTCCACCGCAAGAAACGCGATCAAGGGACACTTAAAACAGAACTGGAGCAGATTGAAGGTATCGGCAAAACTACCGCGGATAAACTGCTAACCCATTTTAAATCGGTTAAAAAAATTAAAGAGGCTACCGAAAAGGAACTGGCAGAAGTATTGAATAAAAAACAGGTAATTACCTTGCTGACCCACTTTAAAGAAGCGTAAATCTGCGCCGTAAACGCCAACAGACCAGCGTGTAAAAATCTTAACACAATATTAATCTTTTCTTGGTATGCCTTAAATACTTTATCTATAAATTAGGACTGTTAATACAAGTAAACATCTATCCCTAATTTACATGAGTAACAACATCCTGGTTACAATTACCAAGCTTTTATTGGGTGTATTGTATTTTACCGAATCAGAAAGCCCTTTTAAAGCGGCTGACTGGGGTAAAGTCCCTCCTGCAGAACTATTGCAAAAAATTGCAGTTCAATACCATTCAACTCCATCCAATTTAAAACACCTGGATCACGCTGTATTTTTCAACCACCTCGTTTCAAAGGTAGATGCATCCGATGCATCTATGGTAGAAAATGCCCATAAAATAACAGCGTTTTATTCTTCATTAAAGCAAAACCTTTCCAACATACAGGTCATCAGATTAGAGGGTGCCAGTAGAATACCTGTTCTGATTACCGGCTATTTACAAGATGGCAACTGTGTAGTTATTGAAACATTTGCTGTCGAAACCTAAGCAATCAATCCCATCCATTAAATAATCCCAAACTAAACATGAAAGCATTAAAAAAATTAAGCTTACTGGCCGTCCTATGCCTTGGCCTCGCTGCCTGTAAAAAGGAAAACCAATTTCAACCTGAAACCAACTTATTCGAACAAAAATTAAACAGTAAAACCGCTACTGCCAGCACACAGGCTATTGCTGCAGGTTTTCCTGAAGATTTTGAATCTGGCACAAAAGGAAGTTATGCCACGGCATCAGTAACCTTAAGCAGTGGAAGCTGGAGCCTTAACGATGCCTTAATTGGAAACCTTGCTGCAGATGCAAAAAACGGCAGTCAATCAGTCCGAATACGCAATACCGGTATATTGAGTATGAATTTCGACGTAAACGGAGCTGATGTGGTAAGTATTGCCCATGCCAAATACGGTACCGATGCCAATAGCACCTGGCAGCTTTGGTATTCTACCAATGGTGGCTCAAGCTGGTTACAATCAGGCAGTACCATTACCAGTAGTACCACAACATTATCAACAGTAACCTTCAATACTGCAATTGTTGGGAATGTACGTTTTCAGATCCGTAAAATCAGTGGCGGTACTGCCCGCATCAACATAGACGATTTAAGTATTTCCACTGGCGATATAACCAATCCGCCTACCACACCAGGAGATAACAGTCATCTTTTAATGGGTAACCCAAGCAATGCTGTTGCCAGTACTTCTTATCCAGAAAATTACCTGATGGAACGCACTTATTATACACTTTCTTACAGCAAAACAAGGGCTACACCTAATTGGGTAAGCTGGCACATTGGATCATCTGATTTAGGTTCAACTCCTCGCCAAGACGATTTTAGAGCAGATAATACTTTGCCTTCTGGATGGTACCAAGTATCGAGCAGCAGCTATTCAGGTTCAGGTTTTGATCGTGGCCATAACTGCCCTTCAGCAGATAGAACAGCCTCTGTAGCCGCAAATTCTTCTACGTTCTTAATGAGCAACATGATGCCTCAGGCACCAAATAATAACCAAGGACCATGGGCCGATCTTGAAAACTACACCCGCTCGCTGGTAACAGCAGGTAACGAAGTATATGTTATTTGCGGTTCTTATGGATCGGGCGGTACAGGAAGCAATGGCGGCATCACTTATACTATCGACAATGGTAAAGTTAATGTACCTTCTAATACCTGGAAAGTTATTGTGGTATTATCCAACGGCAATAACGATTTAAGCCGTATTACCTCATCTACAAGGGTAATTACCGTAAATATGCCGAATACAAATGGTTTAAATACCAATTGGAAAACATATCGTACAACAGTTAATGCTGTAGAATCTGCAACTGGTTACGATATTTTATCAAATGTACCTGCAGCTATCCAAAGTGTAATAGAATCAACAACAGATAACCTATAAAATATTTTATCCTCAAAGAAAATTGGCATCATCAAACTGAGCCAGCTTAAGAATTAAAGATTGACTTATCTTCCCGTTCTTCTCAACTCTTTTGTTCGTAATGAGTGGATGTGGTGCAAACAAAAAAGCTCCGATTTTCATCGGAGCTTTTTCGTAATATTTAGTATTCCCAAAGACCTTGTTCGTAATCAAGAACTGATTTTTTAATCCTCTCTGATTCGTACAACCTTTCTCTAGGGTCGGTAATGATATCTCTGATCTTATTGTCACCAGGATTTGATTCTTTTACAATATAGCTGCTGAATAAGCGGCGGATAAAGAAATCATCGAAACTCAATGCTGAAGCATCGTTATTGGTATTGATTAAACGTTTCTTCGTTAAAATCTCTCTGGCCTCTGGATAGTACACCCAAAATACCGGTTGCCATTGTTTAGAAACCTCATTGTATTTTAATGGTGCAATACCTACAATACGGGGTTCGAAAACAGAACGTTTGGTATCGAAAATCCAGTCTTCTTTAATTCTGAATTTCAAGAATAACTCCGGATTAAAATCATTAACTACAGTAGTAACCGTTCCGGTTTTATTGTTCGAAACCTCTGCTGTTCCTAAAGCCGATTTGGAAGCAGAATCTGCCGACATTGGATTAAGAAAAGCATCATCTTCGTTCAACGCACTATCAATCGGCGAATACGCTGTTAGTTCGTCTTTCTTAATTGCGGCAATCAGTACATCAATTAATCGAGATTTAGGCGATTTTAAGGCTGAATTAACCGTATCACGTAAGTCAATTTCTCTCCAGATCCGTTTTGCATAAAAAACATCCTCTTCCCTCACATCAGCCAAAGGAACCATTTCAGTACTGTCAATGTCCTTACGGGCATAAAAACCATCTTTAGGTGGTACCTTAAGTTTCTTTTTAGCTGTTTTAACAGGGGCTTTCACCGTATCTGCCACAGGGGGTGCAGCAACTACTGGTGCAGCTTTCTTTGGTGCTAACTTGGTTGGCTTTTTTTGTGCAAAAGCAAACGTGGTTAACAACACTAAAATAGCAATACTTAAAATCCTTTTCATCTTCTTTTTATTTTACGCTAAACGCTAATGAAGGCAAAATTCTTTGACGACCATCTGGTCCTACAGAAACAATATCTTCAAAAAATACTCTTGTACCAGGCGTAATTGAGTTTATTGCACCCTTAACTGCACCCGCGAAACTTCCTCCACTACCAGGAATGGTAACAGCATCAGAACGAGGTTTTATAATGGTTAACTTATAACGTTGTATTTTAAACTTAACATCGAAAGGAAAATCATCCAGATCTGCTTCAATTTCAGTTTCGCTTTTTAGCTGTACTGAAGCTACATCACCTCCAGCGCGGCCACCAACCTTAGCTACCGGAGCAGGGATAGCTTTAACCCTGAATTTTTGTGAGCCTAAGCTAACCGTTTTACCAGCGTTATTTGCGGATACATTAATGGATACTTCTTGACCAACCATGCTTCCCGGAACGTTAACATTATAGTTTCCGTTACCACCAGACATTGAACCTCCTGAAATGGAAGCACGAACACTCTCTAATGGAAAACCTGCCGCCGATACCGTAAATGGATTAGCAATACCTGCATAAATTACATTCAGTTTGGTTGAGGAAACAGATGCTGAAGGTTTCGCTACCTGATAAGTTTGTGGTTGGGTTTTATATTCTTTTACCTGACCATCGGTTTGGCGAACACGAACGGTACCTACCCAGGTAAACTGGCCAACACTACTTGTACCACCGCTATAAGTTCCTTTACCATCTTTAACAGATAACTTACTTCCATTAACGGTAATATCAGGCGTTGATCTCGAATCGCTGGCTGTTAAAAATACCTCAGCAGTATACGGCTGACCTTGGATTACGTAAGAAGTAGGTGCTACTGCAACAGCTGCAAACTGATCCAAATTAACCTGTGCTTTATCCATATTTCCGAACAATTTTTTAACTACTTCTGCTTCAGCATTTTTAGTGTCTGTTTGCAGTTTGGTTAAAATTGTCATTGCAGCAGTTAATGGTGTTCCCTCACCAAAGTAAGTTTCCTGCCAGTTTCCTTTCCTTTTTCTTGCAGGATCTTTAGCTTCGAGAGAGAATGAAACATTCGCTCTATCAGCCGGGTCTAACAAAGAGATTAATTTTTCGCGTGTGGCGTTAATTCTCTTTTTCAACTCATCTGCTTTCTTTTGATTAATCATGATATTCTGTGCAATATCCTGATTTGATCTATTTACCAAATCTTCAGTTTCCGGATCGATTCCATCACCTGCCTGGGTAAATTCTTTTTTAATGCTTTCAATATAATTATTCAAATCATCAGCCGCCTTCTGTGCCTGTTTTGCCTTATCGTAAATTGGCTGTGCACGGGCTGGCTCTTCTTTCAACTTCGAATTTTCGAAGGCAGAAAATAACTGATTAATACTTGTATTTACATTGTTTTTAGAAGTATCCAAACTATCGTTGATATTTTTGAATGCATCTAAAATGGTATCTGATACGTTTAAGGCGAGCATAGCCAACAATACCAAATACATGATATTGATCATCCGCTGCCTTGTTGTTTCTTTTCCGCCTGCCATGTTTGATGTAGCTTTTCCTTTAAAAATTAAAAACTAAACAAATTATACACGTGGGCCGTTCATAGCCGATAACATATTGCCATAAATTGCATTAAGCGATGATAGGTTTTTAGCCAACTTATTCACCTCTTCTTTAAACTGTTTCGAATCTTCCATCGATTCGTTAAAGTTCTGCATGGTTAATGATAAGTTTGAATAGAATTTATTCATCGATTTTAGATGCGCGCTCGAATCTTGTAATTCTAATTCATACACTGCATTTAAAGCTGATAAATTTTTAGCCAAATTGTTAACCTGATCGTGATAAGCCTGAGAATCTACACTGCTCTCACCCATCGCTTTCAAATTAGCTGTAGCTTTATCAAAAGATGCACTTAAATTATCGAAACCAGCTGAAGCTGTTTTAATTTTGCCTGTAAATTCATTAGTTGCGGTAGATGCATCTGCAACATTAGAAATTGTTGCTACTTTATCACCAAAAGTACGCAAACCAGAGCCTAAGCTTTCAATCAATTCAGGACCGATTTTAGCATCTGATAACATTTTATCTAAGGCCGCCGTGTTCGATTCTGTTGCTGCAACCGGTCTTGCTGATGCAGTTGGTAATTCTCCTTTAAAATCTGGTTTTAATTCAGGATATACTCTTTCCCAAGCTGGTTCTGGCTCTGGTGGAAAAAACCCTGTTAAAAAGAATAAAATCGCCTCTATTCCAAGACCAAGCCCGATCATATAGCTACCTACAATTCCACCAATGTGTAGAATTTTAAATAACGCTCCGATAATTACAATACTTGCTCCCCATGAAATCGCTACGTGTAACCAGCCTGGTTGTTTCTTTGCTGCCATAAAATTTTGATGTTTTTCTTTAGTTTTTAGTTTGTTTGGTTTAATGTCTTAAGTCGGTACCAGGATAAGATGAAACGCATCTGAACCCAATGTATGATCTTTGTGTATCCTGATATTCGTATGTTGCTACAGCGTTTTGTAGAAAATAGCCTGTGTCTTTCCAGGAACCACCTTTTACTACTTTACGCTTTTTGTATTTGCTGTCCGTTGCGCCAGCATCATAAGTAAAATTCGGGTTCAAATCGTGCAATAATGGGCTTGCACCTTTATTGTACGCAGTTAATGTCCATTCAGAAACATTACCTGCCATGTTGTACAAACCATAATCATTAGGGAAATACGATCTAACACCTACGGTATAAATACCCCCGTCGCTCGAATAATCGCCACGACCTGGTTTAAAGTTAGCCTGTAAACATCCTTTTGTATTTCTAATATAAGGACCGCCCCACGGGTATTTGGTTTTGGTATTGCCACCTCTTGCTGCATATTCAAATTCAGTTTCGGCTGGTAATCTATAATCTGATCTGGATCCTGCAGGTAATTTTCTTGCTGTGGCAACTCCATCGTACAATCTTGTTCTCCAATGAGAGAATGCTTTTGCCTGTTCCCAGCTTACACCAACTACAGGATAATCATCGTAAGAAGGGTGGTTGTAGTAACCACGTACCATAGGATCGTTTTGTGAATAAGAATAATCTGTTTTCCATACCATGGTATCAGGATAAATAGCAACGTTATAACGATCGATATAATCCTGGCGTTTGCTGTTTGGGTCTTTATGCCCCAGAGCAGCTTTCTCCATATTTAATTCGGCATAAGAATATTCGAATTTACGAACATCTAATTCTTTTTTTCCAGGAAGTGCGTCTAAACCTGAGTAATACATCCCATCTAGTTGGCTCACTTGGGCTGCTGCTGCTCCTTTTCCTTTATTACGCCAAATGTTGGCACCGTTTGGTCCAACTTTCCTCCAATCGATGTACTTCTCTCCACCAACAGCATTTGCGGCATTTCCCTTTGGCGTAACCATAAATTGTTGAGGGTTGCCCATCATCACAATTGCAATTGAATCGCGTACCCAGTTGGTAAACTGGCGATATTCCGCATTGGAAATCTCGGTCTGGTCCATAAAGAACGCGCTAATGGTAACCATTTTACTTGGACCATTCTGAGAAAAGGTGATATCTTCATCCGAACCTCCAAGTGGGGTATGCCCTGGCGGCACATAAACCATTCCTAGTGGGATTCTATCGTTTTTAAATTTTCGGTTATAAGCACCAACCAGCTCGCCTTGACCGACATGGCCACAGCTTGCTAGCATTACAGTTATACCTACAATAGCTAGAAGGTAGATTTTCTTCATATTTTTTATAGTGTGCACAGCACGATTAGGAGCAATTTTATCAAAAATCACTGAAATTATCAACAAAAGCAAATATTTTACGTTAAATCATCACTCAAAGACAATTAAAGTTAGATTAACACGTCTCCAACAGCCTTATATTTTGTTCAAAAATATGCGTAACTCTCTTACTAACAGTAAAGTTACGCATTTATTGTATTGACTTAAAATAAATTATTTATCGTATTATTTATTAGATATTTTGATGTAATTCTCAATAGCCATCGTCATAGACGGAACACCCGGGGTTGGCGCAGCAATATCCACTATCAGGTCCATATCGGTACAAGCCTTACTCGTGTTAGTTCCAAAAGCAGCTATCCGTGTATTATTTTGTTTAAAATCGGGGAAATTTTTAAACAACGACTGGATACTTGACGGACTAAAAAATGCAATAACATCGTAGAATACTTC
Source organism: Pedobacter sp. 01T416_2 (assembly GCF_056398925.1). NCBI lineage: Bacteria > Pseudomonadati > Bacteroidota > Sphingobacteriia > Sphingobacteriales > Sphingobacteriaceae > Pedobacter > Pedobacter sp. 01T416_2. Next base: position 413 of record NZ_JBFTQI010000106.1, on the reverse strand, counting down.
AGCTAAATCAGATAGATCGCTCACTACTGTCCTAAACAAAACTGCAGGGGTAAAATTATACCCACTTTTTTCCAAGAACTTCATCGTGTCTTCGGTAGCCATATCAGAGCAAGGATATAAAAACTTCTCGTTTGCATGCTTCTTTAGCACCTCTGCTAAATCTGCTGCAGTTTGTTTACCAAAAAAGATTTTACGCTTCCTATACTGGATATACTTCTGCAGATACAATGCAATAGTCTCAGACAGACAAAAATACTTCAGTTCTGCCGGCACTTCATAACGCATTTCTTCACAAATTCTAAAAAAATGATCTGCTGCATTACGGCTGGTAAAAATTACTGCCGTAAAATCGGCCAGGTTAATCTTATCCTTTCTAAAGTCTCTTGCGGGCACACCTTCAACATGAATAAAGG